>NZ_CP019980.1:4066826-4374274 GCF_002982115.1 Lysinibacillus sphaericus
CAGACATTTCCATCGATATTTCTAGTGCAGAACTACTCGATATCTTTTCTCCACGCTATCAGCACCCGTTTATTAGTTGGCAAGGGATTGACGCTGACAGTAGTGCATTGATTGAACACGCACAAATGTTACAGCAATATTGGCAAGAGCCTAGCCTTTGGTCGTACGCCGTTATTGCAGATGATTTTTCCTCCTTGTCATTTAATATAGACGGGGTAGATACGGCATTACTGGAAGTAGCTGTGCAGCAAAAACTTGCACACGCTGGGTTATTGGTGTCTGATGTTCCGAAGCTCCTTCCATTTTTCATTCGCGGAGGATGGCCATTAGAGCAAGACCGTCAAGCTGGCACCGTTACTGTTTCTCTACGTTTAAGTGAGCCTGAGGAAGATTCGGAAGTTTGGCTTTTGGAAACGGTGCTTAGTACAGTGACAACGAAAAATTACTGGACACCGGCTGTTCGAAAAAAATCACTACCGCTAGTCGATGCGCTACCAACAAAATGGCAACCATTTGCACTAGATATTGAACAACAACAAACGCAGATTGTCGAACTCCTTTCCATTGAAAATTTACAGTCTGATATTTTCATTCATGCTACCCTTGACGATTTGGAGGTTCGCACATTTTTACGTGAAGACCTAGCCCGTTTACAGGCACTTGGTTTTGATGTTGTGCTACCAGCTTGGCTAAAAGATTTAAAGCAATCCAAAATGCGTGTACGTGTTAGCACAGGCAATATATCAACGAAAAAAGTTGCTGGACTCGATGATATTTTAACGTTTAAATGGCAATTTTCTATGAACGGTGAATCAATTTCTGCTGAGCAGTTTAAAAAGCTTGTCGATGAAAAACGTGAATTTATTCGTATTGGTACTGAATGGTTCCGAGTGGATGCCAACTGGATGCAAGAAATGCGTGCTTTAATGCAACAGGCTGAAGATGAAAGTTGGACTGTTCGTGAACTATTGTTCCGCGAGTTACCTGAAGATCTTTCTCCGCTAGAAGAGGAAGATGCTGATGATGCGTTGCGCGATGATCCAATTTTTGCATTTGAACTCCAGCAATCTTTAAAATCGTATATGGAACAGCTTCAGGAGAAAAAAGGTCTTCCAGCAGTTCCAGTCCCTCTTTCATTAAATGCTAGCTTACGTCCTTATCAGCAAGAAGGGTTTGAATGGCTAGTCTTTATGCGTGAGCAAGGTTTTGGCGCCTGTCTCGCTGATGATATGGGACTCGGCAAAACTGTTCAGCTTATTTCTTACTTGCTGCATATCTATGACACAACGGATGCCAAAGAACCATCCATTATTATTTGCCCAACTTCGGTCCTTGGTAACTGGCAAAAGGAGCTTGACCGTTTTGCTCCATCTTTAACTGTGCATACGCATTATCAAGCAAATCGAATGAAAGAGGATGCATTTGTTCGGTTTATTGAACAAGAAAAACCGCATGTTATTTTATCTACCTATGGAACTGTGTCACAGGATGCTGAATTTTTACAAGCAATTGATTGGGCAACTGTTGTATTAGATGAGGCACAAAATATTAAAAATATGCAGACTTTACAATCTCGTTCCATTCGCAAATTACATGGTAGTCATCATATTGCTTTAACAGGAACGCCTGTTGAAAATCGATTATCAGAACTTTGGGCGATTTTCGACTTTATTCATAAAGGGTATTTAGGTAGCTTTGGTCGCTTTAATGAACAATTTATTTTGCCTATTGAGCGCGATGAATCCGAACCACATAAACAAAAGCTACGGGCAAAAATTCAACCGTTTTTACTTCGTCGTACAAAGCGAGATCCAAATTTACAGCTTAATTTACCTGATAAGCAAGAGTCCCATGCGTACTGCGCCTTAACGGCAGAGCAAGCTTCACTGTACGAGGGCTATATTTTAGAAACGTTGGATCAGCTAGAACAACTAACGGGCTTCCAGAAAAAAGGACGCGTCTTAAAGATGCTAAGTAAATTGAAGCAATTATGTAATCACCCTGCTCTTTATTTAAAGGAACCTTTTGAGGATGCTGCAACGATGCTGACACGCTCGGTCAAATTAGAGCGTATTGTTCAAATGGCAGCGGAAATCGTCGATAATGGTGAACAGTGTCTTATTTTTACGCAATATATTGGAATGGGCCAATTACTTCAGCATTGTTTCAGTGAAATTTATAATGTCGATGCACCGTTTTTAACAGGCGCCATGCCTAAACAGCAGCGTGATCGATTGGTGGAGGCTTTTCAGGCAGGAGAATTCCCTATTTTTATCCTCTCTTTAAAGGCTGGAGGAACAGGGTTAAACTTAACAGCTGCAAATCACGTACTACATGCCGATCGTTGGTGGAATCCTGCTGTTGAAAACCAAGCAACAGACCGTGCTTATCGAATTGGGCAAACGCAATTTGTGCAAGTGCATAAGTTTGTCACGATTGGGACGATTGAAGAAAAAATTGATAAGATGCTGGCGCAGAAATCTGCATTATCAGAAGAACTCATTCAATCAAGCCAGTGGTTAACGGAGCTAGATGATGATGAGCTTCGAGATTTGATTTCACTCGATTATAACTTGTCTTAAAGATGCGCCAAGAGCTTCAACGTTCTTGGCGCTCTTTTACTTTGCAACATATTCGTGAACAATGTTTACTTCTTTCTACTTACTTCATATTCTTATTTAGTTGTGTGAAATAATCATTGCTGTGCGGTCTTCAGCAACGATAGATGATAGGATAGTCCACAACACCCCTTTTCAACTAAAATGATTACGGTGCAAAGCATTCTATAGGAGAATGGCGAATTGCGTAAATCTTTGGCTTTGCTCCGTATGTATTGCGATAGTCGGTTATACTACTGGTAATTGCAATTCTTTCTTAGGTAACACAAAATCTTTCATAATCTCCTGCTCGACCGATGACGATGAAGGTAATGTGCTTCCATCATTATCTGGCTGTTTTAGCCTATAGAAGCGAACATCTTCTACAACCACTTCTGTCATATAAATCTTGGTGCTGTGCTCATTCGTAAATGATCTAGATTGAATACGGCCGTTTATGCCAACTAATGAACCTTTACCGCAAAACTTCACAATATGCTCTGCCAGTTTTCCCCATACTGTACAAAGAATAAAGTCAGTCTCTACTTCTCCACGACTGTTTTTGTAATTGCGATTTATGGCAAGGGAAAAATGAGATTGGACACGATTTCTAGATAGTTGTCGCAACACAGGATCTTTTGTTAATCTTCCAACCAGTCCGACTTGGTTCATTGATTCACCTCCTTTGTGTTTAATTGCCCTCATCTTACAAGAGGCTATTCACTTTTGGCAAAACTCGATTTTTGTTTTTTAGCTCATTTTTAAATAAGAAAATAATTTTTTTAGCTGTTATTTATTTGTTTGTTAGGTTTTTTTATTGTGCGGAGGTCAGACGGCAGTAAGTGTTACACCCCATTTTTAAAAAGATAAATTTAGCATCTTTTCATATTTTAAGAAGACAGTCTTAGCTGTAATTGATTATGTTATACTAAAAGGAATGACCGACTTAGGAGGATACATAATGAAAACATTTAAAATGCTTTCTTTTGACCTTGTCACTCAAGATGGCATGCAAGCATTTCCTTTAGTCGATGGCATTATTATTAACCAGGAAAACAGCCATCAATCTTGGATTCTTGAATTGTTTATCGATCGGCAATATCGTCCGATTTTTGATGAGTTATTAGCGAATGCTACAGTAGTTGATGTTCGTGCGGTTATTTCATTTCCTGATAATGAACCAGCTCCATTTCGGGTAGTTGTGCATACTGTTCAAGAAATTGGCGAGCATGTTTCTGTGCTTTTAAAAGGGATGTTAAAAATTAAGCGTTCTAAATACGCTGAACAATTACTCGCTGATCTTTTAACAGAAGGTGTTTCACAAGTAGAATTACTAGACCGCTTCTCAAAAGGAATGAAAGAGCGGCCAAAACTTAAAAATGATGAATGAGCAGCGATACGTTTAAGGACGTATCGTTTTTTTGTACTGGACAGTTTGAGATTTTTGGATAAAATATGGTGTAAAAAACATAGGGGTGAACGTCAATGAATTTAGTCATACGTGAGAAGCCGTTAAAGTTGTTATGGTATGAGGCTTTACTACGACGCTTATGTGATGGAGATCGAGATACTACCTATTATAGCGAGCAATTTCGAAGGCTTGATGCTGGCTTTGCTGGTGAAAAACGAGTAGACCGAGAATGGCATGAATTAGTATGTCCAAATACTTTTGCTGTATTGCATAATGTTGTACTTGTCAATGCAGCACAGCATTTTCACCAAGTTGATACACTCTTTATTTGTAAGCATTTTATGTTCGTTGTGGAAATTAAAAATATACACGGTCGTTTGGATTTTGATGCTACGACACATCAATGCACACGCACAAAATCTGATGGCACAGTGGAAGGTTTTGCAAATCCCATTACGCAAATTCAACGTCATATACAATACATTAAAATTATATCTAAAAATTATTCTCTCCCCATTGAAGGTGCAGTTATTTTGTCTAATCCGTCAGCTATAATTGCAAACCATCCAAAATCCGTCCCTATTTTTCATGTGTCAGGGCTACAAAGTCATATCCAAACTCTTTTTGAAAAGTATCCAACACCTATTTTAACGAATGAGCAATTAACCCGTTTTGTACAACTAATTAGAGCGCAGCATCAACCACAAGAAATACTCCCTCGTATAGATACTTCGAGATTCCGACATGGCGTACTTTGCCCAAAATGCCGATACAAAAATCAAATGCACTTTTACAGAGGCGGTTGGAAGTGTCTAGCATGTCACTATACAAGCACCGAAATTTTTGCAGAAGCCTTGCAAGATTATCGCTTGCTCGTAAGTCGTACAATCACCAATAGTCAATTACGTGCGTTTTTCGGTATTACTTCTAGTGATGCTGCTAATCGTTTATTACGGAAATTTCAATTTCCTAGCACTGGTACTTATAAAAATCGAATCTACTATCTTCCTGATAATTTAATAGAATATATGAAACCATTTTTTTAATGCTACTTTGGGGGAGATTGGGGTAGTTGAATGTTTGAAGTTATGTTTATCGGAGGTTTATCTTTGTTTCGCGGGTAAACAAGTTGCTTTCGCGGGTATTTCCATGCGTTCCGCGGGTAAACGTTTTGCTTTCGCGGGTATTCTCCTTCGTTTCGCGGGTAAACGTTCTACTTTCGCGGGTATTCTCCTGCGTTTCGCGGGTATTCTCCCTCATTCCGCGGGTAATCAAATCATTCCCGCATATACCTTCATTCCATAATCATAAAGAAAAAAGTGATTCCGGTTGAACGGAATCACTTTGTTTTTACGGGTTAGTCATTGTATTGCGGTCTTCTCTCATAGTGCCGTTGTTTCGTTCAACACCATTTACACCATTGGCATTTGGTACGTTGTCATAGCCATTTGTGCCATTGACATCCGCATTCGAACCTGGTGTTGTTGCTTCTGGCATAACAGTATTTTCTCTTACTGTGCCATCATTTACAGTACCGTCGTTAACAGTACCATTGTTGACGTTACGATCGTAGACATTGTGATTCTTATCTGGATCGACAACATCTTCTACATCATTAACACCTCGTTTAACGTCGTTTTTCACGTTCTCCATTGGGGTTTCAGCTGCATTATTACCCCAGTTACAACCTCCAAGGAATACTGTAGCAAGGATAATGGCTAAAAATGACATTTTCCACATATAAAAAACCTCCTTTCTTGAGTACTATGTCATCAAATACAACATGTGCATTTGTGATCCTACATAGATTGCCCGAGAAAGGAGGGAACTATCCGATTTTTTGTGCAAAAACTATTTTTGTTTATCTTTCAGTAATTGCTCAATGTATGCAGCTTCTGCTTTACAATTATAGGTATAGTTTGTACCTAATTCTTTTTGTAAAGCTTCGATTGTTTCGACTTGTTTAGCGGTTGGTTCTTCATTTAAAATTTTTGCAATTACTTCATCGATTTTTTGTGCCATCTCTTCATGGAATTCAGTACTCATCAAAACATCGGCTGGGATTTTTTCGATCCAAGCGGCATTTTCCTGAAAATAAGACTGCCAGCTAGCAATGAAGTCTTCCATAGAAAAGCGCTCTTCTTCCCAACCAATACTTGCTAAGTATGATTCAAAAGATGTTGAAATCGAACGCGTAATGCTAATTTTAACACCTGAAGACAATTCCTTATACATCTATATAATCCTCCTACTTTTTAAAAAACCTAAAATTACATGTATTTCAATTCACAATACTATCTATGCCATCGCATTAAAAAAACTAAACTAAATTCTGTCAAAAAAAATTGACAATAAGAACACTATTCGACAAGATTATTTTATAACTTTTAGCCTATAATTGCAAATTAAGGCTGTTTTGGTTGTTCAGGCCCTATTGCAAATAAAATATCTGCCTCACAAACTAGCTCGCCATCAACGGTAGCTACAGCATGTCCTTTGCCCATTACACCGCGCAGTTTAACGAATTCTACTTCTAATCGTAGCTGATCTCCCGGTACTACTTGGCGCTTAAAACGAGCGTTATCGATTCCTGTTAAAAATACTAAACGTCCTTGGTACTGTTCTGATTTTAATAAAGCGACGCCACCTACTTGCGCCAATGCCTCTACAATTAAAACACCTGGCATAACAGGATATCCTGGAAAATGTCCATTAAAGAAATCTTCGTTAATCGATACATTTTTGATACCTACTGCACGCTTGCCTACTTCTAATTCCACAATACGGTCTACAAATAAAAATGGATAACGATGTGGTAAAATTTCTTGAATTTGCTCTGCTGTTAACATTTCTTTTCCCCCTCTAAGTATGTATATATACCTTACGTCCAAAAGAGGATGTAGGTTTCAACGTATAATCGCTTTTAAATTTAAAATACTCGATTTTTTATGTGAAACACAAAGTATGGTAAAGAATATTATTATTCTTTACCATTCATAATGTCAAATATATGCTGCCATGTTTCTAATTTAAAGACATCCATTGCTTTTCCTTGACCAATTACACTGTAGCCGACCATTGTACCTAAAATAGCGGCAACAACGATTAAAACAAGAACAAGTACAACTCGTAACCAAATCGGAATCAGCCGTATTTGCACCCATCGAACCTCGCGTTGCTCTCCGTTTGAGCGACGTCCCTTTTCTTCTGGTGGCGTTTCGGTTTCTTGTGTCGGCACAGAACGTCGACGTGAATCGTTTGTCATAGATATTGTACCCCTTCATTTCTTACTCAATAATGCACTTATCTAACACCATTAATAAGCCCTAGCATTTGGTCAGCTAGTGTTACAGCTCTTGCATTAAATTGATAAGCACGTTGCGTTTCGATTAAATCTGTCATTTCCTTCGACAAGCTCACATTCGATAATTCGAGGGCTTCATTTTGCATGCCGATTTGTTGACGATTTGCTCCTTGTAACTCTGTTACAACTTCTGCTTGTGTATATCCTAGCTCTGCTAAGTTATCTGGTAAGCCTACATATGTACCAGAAATATGCTCCATTAGTTGCGGCTTTTGGAATTCCGTTACTGCTAAATCCGTACGAATAACATCACCATTCGGATATGTAGCTTCTAACATGCCTCCATTGCGAACAATAAAACCTTTTGCATTATCAGGTAATGTAATAGGCTGTCCATTTGCATCTGCCACTGGATAACCATCTGTATTGACAAGCATCACCGTTCCATTATTTAAAGGTGATAAATAAAAGTCACCTTGACGAGTATACACTGTTTTTGTGCCATTTTCACCATCTGGCATTAAAATGTTGAAATATTGCTTTGGTTTTGTAAAAGCGAGATCCAAATCGCGATCTGTTGTTTGAAGCGAACCTTGCTTATGATTTGTTTGAATTTGTCCAAGCTGTGCTCCAGAGCCATAACGGATGCCTACTGGTGATTGACGCACAGTTGGGTCCTGTTTATCATTATTAAATTGCTGATACATAAGTTCGTTGAACGTTGCTTGACGTGTTTTATAGCCATGCGTTCCACTGTTAGCAATATTATTACTAATTGTATCTAATTTATTTTGCAATTGCCCCATTGTATTTGTTGCCGTAATCATTGTTCGTAGCATGTGAAAACGCCTCCTGTTCGCTTAATTATATTTTACCGATTTCATTTACAGCCTTTTCCATACTTCGATCATACGCTTGCAACACTTTTTGGTTTGCTTCAAAAGCTCGGTATGCTGTCATTAAATCTGTCATTGTGCGTCCAGAGTCTACGTTTGAGCGCTCTAAAAATTTTTGTCCTAATGTAAACGATACACCATTTGCACCGTAAGCAGTCGGCAAGGCTTCTCCATTTTCTGTACGAATTAAGCCATTATCTTGTTTACGTAGCATGTTCGGATTGGCCGCAAAAGATACACCTACGCGCGCTACTTGCTGGTTATTCACATAAATTCCACCGTCCTGATCAAGACGGAAATCATCATTTGGTAGCTGGATGCGTTGTCCATTATCAGATAACACGTAGAGACCTTGACCATTTACTAAATAGCCTTGACCATCTAATGTGAAATTCCCGTTACGTGTATAGGCTTCTCCACCGTCTGGATGTGCTAAACGGAAGAAAATTGAACCAGAGACACCATCTTCATTTTGAGGTAAGTTTCCATCGATAAGGGCCATATCTGTCGTTAAATCCGTGCTATAGATTTGACCTTGTATGTAATTTGGCAATGTTTCTTGCATATATATCCCTGTATTGAGTGCACCAACTTGACTCATATACTGTGAGCCAGCTTGCTGATTGGCGGGTGCATTTGTTTTTCCTACGCTGGACATTAGCATATCTGGAAACGAACGGATGGTAGATTGATCTGCCTTAAATCCAGGTGTACTTGCATTTGATAAGTTGTTTGTCAGTAATTCTGTTCGTCTTTGTTGTGCTATCATACCTGTTGCTACTGTATAAAACCCTTTAAACAAAGGAATCACCTCATTGTATTTTTATAGTGATGCTGGAACACGATCAATATTTTCTAACATAATGCCAGTGCCAATTGCAACACAATCCATTGGATGTTCAGCAATAAAGACTGGAACTTTTAACTCTTCGATTAACAGTTGGTCCATTCCGTGTAATAATGCGCCACCACCAGTAATAATGACACCACGGTCAATAATATCTGCTGAAAGCTCAGGCGGTGTTTTTTCTAACACGTTTTTCGCCGATTGTACGATCATGGCTACTGATTCATGTAATGCACGTTCAATTTCCTCTGAATGAATCGTAATTGTACGAGGTAAGCCTGTTACCATATCACGACCGCGAATATCCATTGAGTCGTTACGTCCACCTTTGAAGACTGTGCCAATCGTGATTTTGATTGCTTCGGCTGTACGCTCACCAATTAACAATTTATATTCTTTTTTAATATATTGTAAAATATCATTATCAAAAACGTCGCCCGCAACCTTAATAGACTCACTTGTTACAATGTCACCCATAGAAAGAACTGCGATATCTGTAGTACCACCACCGATATCCACTACCATATTGCCACTTGGTTGGAAAATATCCATCCCAGCTCCGATTGCCGCAACTTTTGGTTCTTCCTCTAAATATACTTTTTTACCACCAGATTTTTCAGCAGCTTCGCGAATCGCTTTTTGCTCTACACTTGTAATATTTGTTGGACAGCAAATCAATATACGTGGCTTTGTTAAAAATCCTTTTAGATTTAATTTATTGATGAAATGTCTAAGCATCGCTTCGGTAACATCAAAGTCTGCAATTACTCCATCGCGTAATGGCCGAATTGCTGTTATATTACCGGGCGTGCGACCCACCATTTGACGAGCTTCTTCACCTACTGCTAATACCTTATTCGTCTTTTTATCTATTGCTACCACAGATGGTTCGTTTAGGACGATTCCTTTGCCTTTAACGTGGATTAATACGTTCGCAGTTCCTAAGTCAATGCCTATATCCTTCGAAAACATTTTTTAAATTCTCCTTCCCGCCAGTTCCAACTACATAACGTTCCTATTGTCTATTTATCTAGAATATTTTATCACACCCCATTGGTAATTTCACCTAAATTTAGTTATTCCGCTTGTTTTCCTTCAATTATATGTACACAAATAGAAATGTACAAAAAAAGAACGAATCATTCTTGACTCGCTCTTTCTTTCCACTTGTTTTTCGTTGCCTCTCCTCCACGAATATGACGTACGGCTTTATGGTAGGCGAGAATTTCTTTCACTTGATCAGCTAATCCTTCATGAATTGTTGGTAATCGCTCAGTTAAATCTTTGTGCACCGTACTTTTAGAGTAACCTGTCATTTTCGCGAGGACACGCACAGTTTCACGCGTCTCAATCAGTAATTCACCGAGGCGTATGCAGCGCTTCCGAATGTGCTCGTGCACGTTCTCGTCCTTTCCACACAATTTCACAAAATGGCTTTGGCATCAGATGCACGTCTGCGCATTTCTTCACCTTATGTGAGGACAAAGCTATTCAGAACACGATTTGCACTTTCTCGTTAAATTGCTGACTTTTTTAAAATCCTAGGAATTTTTTCGGATTAACGTATTTACCGTTTTCTAGAACTTCAAAATGCATGTGAACGCCAGCTGCTTGATTCCACTCATTGTCAGTCGCTTTTCCAAGTGCCTGACCTTGTGCTACTTCATCGCCTTCTTTCACAGCGATATCTTTTACTGAACTATAATGCGTTTGCACACCATTCGCATGCTCTAGGACGATTTTATTGCCTGTAAACGCATCTAGTTTTACTTCTAGTACTTTACCAGTTAACGCAGCAACTACTTCGAATTCCTCTCCATTCATAGAAAGGGAAATGCCTGATGAAGTTGTAAAAGTTTGATTGAATACCATTAAGGCATTCTCACGTGACTCTTCTTTTGCTTCTACATCATAAAATTCCTGTGAAACTTGTACTTTACTAAGCTCTGCTTCCTTGAATGGATACTTCATTGTTTCTGTTTTTGCATTTGTTTCAACTACTGGACCTGGGTCTACTTGCGCTACATCTGGTAATGGTGCTTCTTCTTTTGTCACGAGACTATTGTAACCAAATAACATACCTGCTAACATTAATGCACCACCCGCGTATACCGCCGGCCAAAACCAAGGTTTTTTCTGCAATTGTCCTTTTTCATTTTGAGAAGTTTTACTATTTTTATCCTCTCTCATTTTCATCACCTCTAGTTGCAGTGTGAACAACTAGAAGCTATTTTAAACATGCATCTATTTTTTTTATCTCAATTTGTTGATAATAATAGTGTAAAATCTCTGAAGCGCTCTTTCCTTCACGTGCCATCGCATCTGCACCGTACTGGCTCATACCAACGCCATGACCATATCCTTTCGTTGCTACCTGAACCTTATCCGTATTCTTATTATATGAAATCTTAAAATCTGTTGATGGTAATTGTAAGAGTGTTCTAACCTCTCTGCCTGACCATCCATTTTTACCTAATTGCAGGCGTTCTACACGCTCTGAATCATTGAGAAACACTTGCATACGATTGAAATCATTCGCCCGCCATTTAACTGGCCACAGCGCATTCCATTCGGCTAACGTCCATTCTTTTATTGTTGCAAACTTTGGAGAAGCTTGATCGGACATACTTGCAACGCTTTGTAAATACGGTAAGTCATTCCCACTGTAACCGTAAGCACTCTCTGTTTTACCATTGCTCGTTGAGTGAAACATCGCCGTAATTAATTCATTATTATATAGAAGAACTTGTCCTTCTGTTTCTGTAATGGCTTCGACAATTTTCTTTTCATTTCCCGGGAAATTGCTAGTCCAATTGGCTTTTCTTTGTTCTTTATTGTAGTAGACTTGCCTTGCAACAGTAGGTGCAATGGCTTTTTTACCGTAATTTGTCGTTTTCAGCGCATAGGTTCTGGCAGCAATGGCTTGAGCTTTTAAAGCTTCTTTATTAAAGGACACGGGCATTTCTGCAGCTACTACACCAACTATATACGTTTCTAAAGGAATTTTTTCCTTCTGTCCCTCCACTTCTATGAATATTTCACAGGCGTTTTCCGTCTTTTGTGGGGAGTTGTTAGAATGATCATCGATTCGTCTCTCACTGAATGCTACTGGCATCATATATAATGCACCAATTAAACAAATCACAGCAATTATCATTATCCAATTTTTCATAAGGAATAATATGCGAGCACTACAGAAAATATGAGCGTTCCATGATTACGGGAGTTCGTTTTGCTTTGGTTTGTGAGGGGCATTGTGCTTCGCGGGTAAATCGCTCTGCTTCGCGGGTATTTCACTTTGTTTCGCGGGTATTTCACTTTGTTTCGCGGGTATTTCACTTTGTTTCGCGGGTATTTCACTTTGTTTCGCGGGTAAATCGCTCTGCTCCGTGGGCTTCTCTTCGTTTCGCGGGTAAATCTCTCTGCTCCACGGGTATTTCACTTCATTTCGCGGGTAAATCGCTCTGCTTCGCGAGTATTTCACTTTGTTTCGCGGGTAAACCACTCTATTCCGCGGGTATTTCACTTCATTTCGCGGGTAAACCTCTCTAATCCGCGGGTAATTCACTCTGTTCCACAGGTATCTCTCTTTGCATTAATTAAAAACCTCTTTGCTTATGCTGAGCAAAGAGGTTTTGTTGTTAGTTTGCTGGTAATTCGATTGTTGTTTTTTCTTTCGGTGTAACATCCATTGTTGTTACACGTTCAATATTTGCACCAAGTGATGCTAATTTGCCATGGAAGTCTACGTAACCACGGTCTAAGTGATGGAGTTTTGTCACTCGTGTTATTCCTTCAGACACAAGACCTGCTAAAATTAGGGCTGCCGCAGCTCGTAAATCTGTTGCCATAACCTCAGCTCCCTGTAGGTTTACTGGTCCTTCGATAAACACAGAACGTCCTTCGATTTTAGCACCGGCATTCATGCGACGGAACTCTTCAACGTGCATAAAACGATTTTCAAAGACTGTTTCTGTAATGATACTCGTACCTTCAGCAGTTAACATCAACGCCATCATTTGCGACTGCATATCCGTTGGGAAGCCTGGATGTGGCATTGTTTTAATGTCTACAGCTTTTAATGTTTGCGGTACGTGGACACGTATTCCTTCATCAAGCTCTGTAATTTCTACGCCCATTTCGCGCATTTTTGCGATTAAAGCCGTCATATGTTCAGGCACAGCATTTTCAATCGTTACATCACCCTTTGTAATCGCAGCTGCTACCATAAATGTACCTGCTTCGATACGGTCAGGAATAATATAATGCTCTGCTCCATATAATGTGTCAACACCTTCAATACGAATCGTATTCGTACCTGCGCCGATAACACGGCCACCCATACTATTAATGAAGTTTGCAAGATCTACAATTTCAGGCTCTTTTGCTGCATTTTCAATTACTGTCGTTCCTTTTGCTAAAGATGCAGCCGTCATAATATTTTCTGTTGCACCGACACTTGGGAAATCTAAATATACATTCGCACCTTGTAAACGACCCTCTACCTTCGCTTCCACATAACCGTGCCCAAATGAAATTTTTGCACCCATTGCCTCAAAACCTTTTAAATGTAATTCAATTGGACGTGAACCGATTGCACAGCCACCTGGTAAAGCAACTCGTGCAAAGCCGTTTCGTGCAAGCAAAGAACCCATCACTAAAATGGATGCACGCATTTTACTGACATATTCAAATTGAGCTTCACTTGAAAGTTCTTTTGTTGCGTCTATATATACAGTATTGTCTTCTGGTATATATGTAACATCAGCGTTTAGACTTTTTAGTACTTCATTTATGGTATAAACATCTGCTAAGTTAGGGACTTCTTTAATTACATTTTCTCCTTTTGAAGCAAGTAAAGCTGCCGCCAGGATTGGTAACACTGCATTTTTTGCGCCCTCTACACGAACTTTCCCCTGTAGCTTTTGGCCGCCAGTCACTATAATTTTATCCACCTTACGTCCCTCCGAATTCAATCTCTTAACCTATCGAAAATTTATTTTAAAAAAAGATGTATAATGTCATAATAAGTAAACAAACAACTCTATAGTACAACTTTTCACACGCTCGTTCAAGCGTCCAAATCACTATTTTAAGGCATTTATTGATATTTTGCTATTAATTTATTGTACGCATTATTTTTTTTTTTGTGAATGACCAATAACACGGTAAAATATGTAAATCCCTAAGCCCTTTTTTTCAAAAGTTCGTGGATACTATATTTCCGTTTCCATAGCTTATTAAACCTCTTAAGTACATATTTCAAAGGACCACATAAGTGAACTTATGGAGCCCTTCGAAATATGCACATATGAATTACGCATCCGTTACTTTATAGTTAGTTGTCACTAGCTAACTTTAAAATAAGTAAGGGAGTTTTCCAGACCAACTTGAAACTTGTAGAAAGAAATTAGAGACTGCGGTCCCGATTGCAATGCTCAACAAAATATAAATCAACTGTATTTGAAATACTTTGTTTTTTTTAAACAATTTTTCTAGCATGAAGGCCTGCAAAGCGTAAAAAGTGATAGCAATAAAAAAGAGGTGCGATAGAATGCCCATTAAAGCTTCTTGCCCTACTGCTTCATAAATTCCCACATCGTGTTCCTCCATTTAAAAAACGGGCAGATATTACATCTGCCCGTTAAAAATTGAATTAGATATTACCCTCATGAACGTTGATACGATTCAACGCACGTTTTAATGCTAGGTCAGCACGTTTGAAATCAATGTTATCTTGTTTGCTTTGAATTCGTCCTTCAGCGCGTTTAACGGCTTCTTTAGCACGTTGTACATCGATATTATCAGCAATTTCAGCAGAAGGTGCTAAAATTGAGATCTTTTCTGGACGAACTTCAATGAAACCACCGCTTACAGCAACAATCTCAGTTGAACCATTGTCCTTTTTCAGCTTCACTGCACCGATTGCAAGTGGAGCTACCATTGGAATATGGCCGGCAAGAACACCAATCTCACCTGAAGTTGTTTTCGCGATTACCATTGATACTTCAGAATCGTATACCGGGCCGTCGGGAGTGACAATATTGACTGTAACTGTCTTCATATTTTTTCCTCCTCGTCCCTAGTATTAAACCTCTACGCCCATGCTTTTCGCTTTTTCAACTACTTCTTCAATAGAACCCACTAAACGGAAAGCATCTTCTGGTAGGTGATCGTGTTTACCTTCAAGGATTTCCTTGAATGAACGAACCGTTTCTTTAACAGGAACGTAAGAACCTTTTTGACCAGTGAATTGTTCCGCAACGTGGAAGTTTTGAGATAAGAAGAATTGAATACGACGAGCACGTTCAACTGTTTGTTTATCTTCATCAGATAACTCATCCATACCTAAGATAGCAATGATATCTTGTAATTCACGGTAACGTTGGATTGTACGTTGTACGCCAGTTGCTACTGCGTAGTGCTCAGCGCCTACGATTTCTGGTGATAATGCACGAGAAGTCGAAGCTAATGGGTCAACCGCAGGGTAGATACCCATTTCAGATAATTTACGCTCAAGGTTTGTAGTTGCATCTAAGTGGGCGAAAGTTGTAGCTGGAGCCGGGTCAGTATAGTCATCGGCTGGTACATAGATCGCTTGAATAGAAGTTACAGATCCTTTGTTAGTAGATGTGATACGTTCTTGTAATTTACCCATTTCAGTTGCAAGTGTTGGTTGGTAACCTACCGCAGAAGGCATACGACCTAATAGGGCAGAAACCTCAGAACCTGCTTGTGTGAAACGGAAGATATTGTCGATGAATAAAAGTACGTCTGCACCTTGCTCATCACGGAAGTATTCTGCCATTGTAAGACCAGTTAAAGCTACACGCATACGCGCACCTGGTGGCTCGTTCATTTGACCGAATACCATCGCTGTTTGCTTGATAACGCCTGAATCACTCATTTCGTAGAATAAGTCGTTCCCTTCACGAGTACGCTCACCTACACCAGCGAATACAGAGATACCTGAGTGCTCTTGTGCGATGTTATTGATTAATTCTTGGATTAATACTGTTTTACCTACACCGGCACCACCGAATAGACCGATTTTACCACCTTTAATGTATGGTGCTAATAAGTCTACTACTTTGATACCTGTTTCAAGGATTTCAACTGAAGTTGAAAGTTGATCGAAAGATGGTGCTTCGCGGTGAATTGAATCACGACGTGCATCAGCTGGAATTTCTTCACCTAAGTCGATTACTTCTCCTAATACGTTGAATACACGACCAAGAGTCACTTCACCAACTGGTACTGAGATAGCTTTTCCTGAATCTGTTACTTCTGCTCCACGTTGTAAGCCATCAGTAGATGACATTGCAATTGTACGAACAGAATCATCACCTAAATGAAGTGCAACTTCTAATGCAAGAGTTGTTGGTTCTTCATTAGGACGTTCAATCTTAACTGTTAATGAGTTATAGATTGCTGGTAATTGGCCATTGTCGAATTTTACGTCAACAACCGGACCCATTACTTGAATAACATGTCCTTTATTCATTACTGTGTACCCTCCTATCGTATTCTTATACGACATTGGTGAGCTGAGCCTATTCTAAGGCTGCAGCCCCACCAACGATTTCTGTAATTTCTTGTGTAATAGCTGCTTGACGTGCACGGTTATATTGCAATGAAAGATCTCCGATAAGATCAGATGCGTTATCAGTTGCATTTTTCATAGCAGTCATACGAGAAGCATGTTCACTTGCTTTTCCATCTAATAATGCGCCGTAAACAAGGCTTTCCGCATATTGTGGAAGTAATACTTCAAGAATTGCCTCACCAGATGGCTCGAATTCATAAGAAGCATTGCTGCTTGCAGGTGCAATATCAGTTAATGGAAGAAGTTTTTTCTCTGTCACTTCGTTAGCGATAGCACTAACAAAGTGATTGTAGTACATATAAAGTTCATCATACGTACCGTCAATGAACATACCAACAGCATTACGAGCGATTTCTTTAATATCAGCGAATGATGGTTGGTCAGGAAGAGCAACAACACTGCTAATAACATTATGATCACGTTTCACAAAGTAATCACGAACAACACGACCTACTGCTAAAATCACGTATTCGTCTTTTGATTTATGACGCTCGTTGATTGTACGTTGTACTTGACGTAGGATACTTGAGTTGTAAGCACCTGCAAGACCACGGTCAGAACCAATGACTAAGTAAGCCGTTCTTTTAACAGGACGAGCAGTTAACATTGGATGTCCACTGTCTTTTGTACCTGATGCGATAGCGCCTACTACGTCTTGAATTTTTTCCATGTAAGGAACGTAAGCTTTAGCATTTTGCTCTGCACGACGTAACTTTGAAGAAGAAACCATCTGCATCGCTTTCGTAATTTGTTTCGTACTCTTTGTAGAATTAATACGACCTTTTATTTCGCGTAAGTTTACCACTGGTATTTCACCACCTTTTGTTTTTTAATCAAGCGACTATTTTTCTTGCTTATTCTGATTTAGCGAAAGTTTTTTTGAAGTCAGTTAAAGCTGCTACGTATTCCGCATCAGGAGCAAGTTCTTTAGTAGTACGAACGTGATCTAAAACGTTTGTGTGGTTTGTATCTAACCAGCTTAAGAATTCACTTTCAAAACGAACGATATCTTGAACTGGAATATCATCTAAGTGACCTTTAGTTAATGCGTAAAGGATTGCAACTTGTTTTTCAACTTTAAGTGGTTTGTTTAGGTCTTGTTTAAGAACTTCAACCGTACGTTTACCACGCTCAAGTTTAGCAAGTGTGATTTTATCTAAATCTGAACCGAATTGAGCGAAAGATTCAAGCTCACGGAATGCAGCTAAGTCAAGACGTAGCGTACCCGCAACTTTTTTCATCGCTTTAATTTGAGCAGATCCACCTACACGTGATACAGAAAGACCGGCGTTAATCGCTGGACGTACACCTGAGTTGAATAAGTCAGATTGTAAGAAAATTTGTCCATCAGTGATTGAGATTACGTTAGTTGGGATGTATGCAGAGATATCCCCAGCTTGTGTCTCAACGAATGGAAGAGCTGTAATTGAACCATTTTGATATGTTTCATTTAACTTCGCAGCACGTTCTAATAAGCGGCTGTGTAAGTAGAAAACGTCACCAGGGTAAGCTTCACGACCTGGAGGACGGCGAAGAAGAAGTGAAAGTTCACGGTAAGCTGATGCTTGTTTAGAAAGATCATCATACACGATTAAAACGTGTTTACCTTGTAACATGAATTCTTCAGCCATAGATACACCAGCGAATGGTGCTAAGAATAATAATGGAGCTGGTTGAGAAGCAGAAGCTGTCACAACGATTGTATAATCTAAAGCGCCATGTTTACGAAGTGTTTCTACTACACCACGTACAGTAGATTCTTTTTGACCAATAGCAACATAGATACAGATCATGTTTTGGTCACCTTGGTTAAGGATTGTATCGATTGCTACAGATGTTTTACCAACTTGGCGGTCACCGATGATTAACTCACGTTGACCACGACCGATTGGTACAAGTGCGTCAATCGCTTTAATACCAGTTTGTAGTGGTTCATGTACTGATTTACGAGCCATTACACCGAAAGCTGGGCTTTCGATTGGACGAGATTTTGTTGTGTTGATTGGACCTTGTCCGTCCACTGGTTGACCTAGTGGATTTACAACACGACCAATTAGTTCTTCACCAACTGGTACTTCCATAATACGACCTGTACGACGAACTTCATCGCCTTCTTTGATGTCTGTGTATGGACCTAAGATTACGATACCAACGTTACCTTCTTCTAGGTTTTGAGCCATACCCATAACACCGTTAGAGAACTCTAAAAGCTCTCCAGCCATGGCGTTGTCGAGGCCATGAGCAAGAGCGATACCGTCACCAATACGGATAACTGTACCAACTTCGCTTACTTTAAGTTCAGATTCATAATTCTCAATCTGTTGTTTAATCAGACTGCTGATTTCTTCAGCCTTGATGCCCATGTATGTCACCTCTCACATTTCTAAATTATTAACCGATTAATTCACGTTTTAGACGCTCTAGCTTGTTCACTACTGAGCTGTCATAAATATGGTTACCGATTTGAACACGAATACCACCTAATAATGATGGATCGATTTCGTTTGTAATGTTTAATGATTGTTTCCCAACAAGTTTAGCGAATGCTGCAGAAATTTTAGCGCTTTCTTCAGCAGAAAGTGCACGAGTTGAGAATACAGTTGCATCTGCAGAACCTTGTGCTTGTGCAGCAAGTTCAGCATACGCATTCGCAATAAGCTTCACTTCGTTTACACGCTTTTTCTCAACAAGTAGTTGAACTGTGTGTAAAACTTCTGGCGTTGCACTTGCAAAGATTTCAGCAACCATTTGTTTCTTGCGTTCGATAGAGAACTTAGGCGCATTTAAAAGTGTTAAAAAATCAGGAGATTCATTTACAACTTTTGTTAACTCGTTTAAGTCTGCCCCAACTTCAGCAAGAATATTTTTTTGTTGCGCAAGTTCAAAAAGAGCTTGAGCGTAACGCTTAGCTACAGTTGAATTACTCATTGAGCTTCCCCTGCCTTCGCAATCGTCTCTTCAATTAGAGCACGGTTGTCTGCCTCAGAAATCTCTTTGCTAAGGACTTTAGATGCTGCAAGTACAGATAATGAAACGACTTCATCACGTACAGCTGCGATCGCTTTTTCTTTTTCAGACTCGATTTCACGTAAAGCCGATTCTTTTAAGCGGTTAGCTTCGTTGCGAGCTGCTGTAAGAATTTCTTCTTTTTGCATTTCGCCTTGCTTCTTAGCACCCTCAACAATCGATTGTGCTTCCGTACGAGCTTCTTTAAGAAGACTTTTTTGTTCTTCTAAAAATTTGTGCGAATCTTTGCGCGCTTTTTCAGCTGCTTCGATTTCACTTGCTACTAATTCTTCACGTTGTTGCATGATGCCCATTAATGGACCCCAAGCGAACTTTTTAAGAAGAAGCATTAATACTAAGAAGATGACTAATGTTGAGACGATATCTCCACCATTGAATCCTCCACCTGCACCAAGTACAAGATTGTCTAAAAACACGATTGTTTCACTCCCTTCAAGAGCTTTAACTTCAACATAATAGTTTGTAATACTTAAAAAACTTACCTATTTTAAAAAGCTATATTTGCACATAGCTTTTATCAGTTCCAAAATGAAGGGCGAAGTTTCATCTGGTGAATCCTGCTTCGCCACTAGTAAAATTCAGTATACAACTGAATTATTTGTTCATTACGATGAATGCTACTACTACTGCGATGATCGGTAAGGCTTCAACTAATGCAACCCCGATGAACATAGTAGTTTGAAGAACGCCACGAGCTTCTGGTTGGCGAGCGATACCTTCAACTGTTTTTGATACGATAAGACCGTTACCAATACCTGCACCAAGTGCACCTAAACCGATTGCGATTGCTGCTGCTAATAAACCTAATGAACCTGTCATTTTTAAATTTCCTCCTTGGAATTGTTTGTTTTTTTGGTTCAAGCATAAAATTTATGCTTTATATTAATGGTCATCGCTCACTTTATGAGCCATGTAAACCATTGTTAACATTGTGAAGATAAAGGCTTGGATAAAGCCGATGAAAATAGAGAAACCTTGCCATGCCATCATAGGAACAATTGCCCCTACGAACCCGATTGGTCCTGATACGGCTAATCCTGCGATTAATGCAAGTAAAATTTCACCTGCATAAATATTACCGTAAAGACGCAGACCTAATGTTAAAGTGTTTGCAAACTCTTCAATGATTTTTAACGGGAACATAAATGACATTGGTTTGAAGAATGTACCAACATAATGGCCTGTACCCTTCATTTTGATACCATAGTATTGCGTTAATACTAAAATCATCGCTGCAAGAGTCATTGTAACCGTTGGGTCAGCTGTTGGCGATTTCCACCAAAGTTGATGGTCATAGATGATAGAGAATGGAAGACCTAATAAGTTAGATACTGCGATAAACATAATAAGTGTGATACCTAGAATGTGGAATCGTCCACCCGTTTTCCAGTCCATGTTGCTTTGAATGATATTCTTTACGAAATCCATAATCCATTCCATAAAGTTTTGCATACCAGTTGGTTTTAACTTTAAGTTTCTAGTTGAAATAACTGCGATTAAAAATACGATAGTAGCTGCAACTAGTAACATCATAACTGTAGATAAGTTAAATGTTAAAAATCCAATGGTTACTAACGGAGCTTCATGATTCATTGTTATTTTTCACCTCTCTTTCTAATAAAGCACATTAGTGGTTCCTTACATGAGATACAATTCTCTCGACAAAGAGAAAAACGTACGGAATCATTAGCCCTATGACCGTGCTAATTAAGTGAAAATAGTTTGGCAACGAAATGGCTATAGCAACTGCCGCTACACCTGATCCAAAACGAAGTGCTGTACCAAGTGAACCTATTTTCTTCCCTTCACTAATGGAACGATCAAACTTCTCCATACGGCGAACTAAAATCCAAAAATTATACGTACCAAAAAATGCACCGATTGCGATGCCCGCAAAAACAGTTTGATAGGACGTAAAGCCCCAGCCTAATGCGCAAAGTGCGAGCAAAAAAAATAACGCTCTCTTCTGCACAGCAAAAATGTGATGCAAATCTAGCATTGGTTTGTAGTCTCCTGAATCATTTTTTCGAGTAAAGAAAACGTTTGCTGACCACTTTGTGAAATCAGAAAAGAGCAGTGAAAAACACTACTCACAGCGGAATAGTAATGGGGACGTCATTTGAAATTACAGGTGTAAATCCCTAATAATGCCTTACACCCCATACTTATTCGGTATAAAACCGAAACGCACAAAACGTTGCAAATCGACAGTGATGGTTTGTACTGTCAATTTAGTAGAAACTTGATATAACAAGTGTTTCAACGTCTATCAACGAATAGAAACCCTTATCATTCTTACCCTTTGTAAGCATACAATAGGTGATATTTGAAGTCAATTAGTAAAGGAGAAAAACTTCACAGCCACTATACTCTTGTCAAATTGTTGACAAATTTGTGTATAAACTTTCATAGATTCCAAAAGTTTTTTCGGAATAATGCAAAAAAAAGCTAATTTACGACATAAATATGCTCGTAAATTAGCGACGCATTTACCATTAGTTCTATTTACTCATTTTTCGAACTCAGAATGGTGTATTACTTGCTTTTTTGTAAAAAATCTAAGAGTGCTTCCACAATACGCTGCGAAGCATGCCCATCTCCATAAGGATTAGAGGCTTTTGCCATAGCTTCGTATGCTTCTTTATCCTCTAGTAATTCTTTTGCTAGAGAATAAATCGTTTCCTCTTCTGTACCTGCTAGTTTCAAAGTTCCAGCAGCAATACCTTCTGGACGCTCTGTTGTATCACGTAGCACTAGAACTGGCTTGCCTAATGATGGTGCTTCCTCTTGTACACCGCCAGAATCCGTTAAAATCATATACGAATTAGCAGCGAAGTTATGGAAATCAAAAACTTCAAGCGGTTCAATTAAATGCACACGTTTATTATCACCTAATATTTCGTTGGCAATTTCTCGAACAGCTGGATTCATATGCACCGGATAAACAACCTGAACATCCTCATGCTCCGCCAGCAGTCGAGTAATTGCTCGGAACATATGGCGCATTGGTTCGCCTAAATTTTCACGACGATGTGCTGTTAATAAGATCATGCGGTCATTTGCTATTTTCTCTAACACTGGATGTGTATAATGTTCACTCACCGTTGTAGCTAATGCATCAATAGCTGTATTGCCCGTTACATAAATCGTATTTGGATTTTTATTTTCGTCCAATAGGTTTTTCTTCGATACTTCAGTTGGCGCGAAGTGTAAATCGGCCATGACACCTGTCAACTGACGATTCATTTCCTCTGGATAAGGCGAATATTTATTCCATGTACGTAAACCCGCTTCAACATGACCAATGGCAATTTGATTATAAAATGCTGCTAAACTTGCAATGAATGTTGTAGCCGTATCGCCATGCACTAAGACAATATCAGGTTGCGCTTCTTTCATAACTTTATCTAAGCCTTGTAAAGCATTTGTTGTCACATCAATCAGTGTTTGACGATCCTTCATAATATTTAAATCGTAGTCTGGCGTAATCTTAAATGTTTCTAATACTTGGTCAAGCATTTGGCGATGTTGTGCTGTTACAGTCACAATCGATTCCACTTGCTCGGGATGCTTTTGTAATTCCAATACAAGCGGGGCCATTTTAATCGCCTCTGGTCTTGTACCGAAAATCGTCATCACTTTCCATTTTTTCGTCAAAACGATTTGCACCGTCCTTTGGTTATATTGTACGTTTAAAAAGCATTGCCCCTTCTTCACCTTGAAGTGCCAAGTTCGGGGGATGAATTGCCCAAACATACTATGAAACGTCCTTCAGTACTGAAGGACGCTTTCAAGTGCTATAAAGTTGCTGTTTATAAAACGATATTACTTCGTAAGCAATACACGCAATATTATTTTGTACCGAATAAACGGTCTCCAGCATCACCTAAACCTGGAACAATGTAGCCATGGTCATTTAACTTTTCGTCAAGTGCTGCAATATAGATATCCACATCAGGATGTTCGTCTTGAATCACTTTTACACCTTCAGGCGCAGCAATTAAACACATAAATTTAATGCTTTTCGCACCGCGTTTTTTCAGTGAGTTGATAGCTTCCACTGCTGAACCACCCGTAGCAAGCATTGGGTCTACAATAATGAAGTCACGTTCTTCAACATCTGCAGGCAATTTTGCATAGTACTCAACAGGTTTTAATGTTTCTGGGTCACGATAAAGACCGATATGACCAACTTTAGCAGCTGGAATAAGTTTTAATACACCGTCTACCATGCCGATTCCTGCGCGTAAAATCGGTACGATAGCAAGTTTTTTCCCAGAAAGAACTTTTGTTTTTGCAATGGTTACAGGTGTTTCAATTTCAATTTCTTCTACAGGCATATCTCGCGTAATCTCGAATGCCATTAATGTTGCTACCTCATCAACTAGCTCACGAAATTCTTTAGTTCCTGTATTTTTATCACGAATATAAGTTAACTTGTGTTGGATTAGTGGATGATCAAATACGTATACTTTGCTCAAAGGGGTTCTCTCCTAACCGTTCGGATTGATTTTTATCTCAACTAGTATAACAGAAAATATCAACTGTCTCAAAATTAAATTCGAGATATGCCCTTTTCTAGAGTGTTTGCTACATATACAAGCTAATTATACATCAAGTATAGTATCAAGTTGTGCAATTGACATTGGTTTATAATAGAAGTAACCTTGTCCGACTGTACAACCTAGCGCTCGTAAAATCTCAACCTGTTCCTCATTTTCTATTCCTTCCGCAACAGATGTCATGCCTAAATTTAAAGCTAGCTGAATAATGGAACGTACAATGGCTAATGTTGCCGCATCTTTTATGTCATTAATAAAACTGCGATCAATCTTTAACTCTGTGAACGGTAATCGTTGCAAATAGCTCAGCGAGGAAAAGCCTGTCCCGAAATCATCCACCGATGTTTGAAAGCCATAGCTTTTTAATTCTTTGATAATGGTGAATGCAGTTTGGAAATCGACTAAACCGATATTTTCAGTTACCTCTAAAATAATATTGCTTGGATCAATTTTATATTTTTCAACGAGCTGGCGGATATCCCTTACAAAATGAAGATAGTAAAAATGATCTGGCGAAATATTGACTGCAACTTTCACCAGCTTCTTGCCTAATTGTTGCCGCTCTGCTAGCCATGCAAGTACTATCTCTAACACTTGACTATCAATCTCACGAACCTTACCTGCATTTTCTGCAACTGGTATAAACATAGCCGGCGATACAAAGCCGAGAATAGGTGAATGCCAACGAGCTAAAGCTTCAATACTTTGAATTTCACCCGTTCGTAAATCTACTTTCGGTTGTAGATTTACAGAAATTTCTTTATTTTTAAGTGCTTGTGATAAATGATTTAGAACAGTCATTTGTTGCTCTAGTAAATCGTTGCGTTCTTTTGTGAATATTTCCATATGTGTGCCTGGTTTGTTAGCTGCATAAGATAGTGCATTATCAGCAAATCGGATGGCATCAGCAATTTTTATTGCTTTATCAAAATAAGAAATTCCAGTTTTTAACGTAATATAAATGTGCTTACCATTTACTATAAAGGGCTGGCGTGTTAATTCTTTGATGCGTTGTTCATAGTCACTGAATTCTTCTTTATGTGTAACTTGAGAAATAATAAGACTCGAACTTGTAAATCGAGCAATATATTCATTAATTTCGGTTTTATGTTCTTGGAGGCGTCGAGCAACTTGCCTTAATAACTCGTCGCCCGCTTCTCGACCGTATAATTCAACGACTTGATGGAATTCACTAGGTTGTATTATTTTGATAAAGCCAATATGCCCACGCTGTTCTTCCTGTTCAATCTTATTTAAAAAACTATGTCGATTCGGCAAACCCGTTGTAATATCCTTATATGCTAAATCCCATATCCTTCTTTGTGTTTTTGCATACGTAAACGCTAATGCAACAAGTGCACCTATTTTTTCAAACAACTTATTAAACAATGTACTTTCGCTTGAATATTGCGAAAATATCATAAACAAGCCAATCGCTTGTTGCTTCTGATTACGAATAGGGACAAACCATCCAATTTGTTTATTTGTTGTATTGGCAAAACTTTTAAACTCTATTGGAATAGCAATATCTTCTAGGTTATTTGTAATTATCGTCGATCCCTGTTGCATCACCTGTCTATAAAAGTCGTTCATCTCACAAAATTGTGGTACATGGTCACGCATCCTATTAGAAGTAAACACTTGAAGTTGATTGGATTCTGTTTTAATAAGTATTGTACTAAAGACAAATGGAATAAAAAATTCATCTATGCCGCTACAAATAGTGTCCATTTTTTTGTAAAATGGCTCGTCTTTTTCTATCGCTTCGTAGATGGCTCTTTCTAATTTCATTATAAAATCTTCTGTATGATAATACGTTATATCCTTTACAAGTACTAACACAAATAAAGTTTCATTATTATGACTTTGAAAAGGAAGGGTCTGCATCTCGGCCCAAAATGGCGGCTTTTCAAAGCGATGGTGATGCAACTTTGCTGTCACCATTGCTCCACTATGTATTTTCTCTTTTATCATTTCAACTGTTGTCGTTTGTAACTGATTTGAAAGCATCTCAAAATAATCTTTTTTGAGGATCTCTGTATGACTTGCATTTATTAGCATGCAAAAAGATTCATTGCATTCTAGTATACAATTTGTTTTAGCATCTAAAATAACGTAGCTTTCTTTTGATTGTTCACCTAAGTTACGAATTGTCGTTAATAATATACTATTGTGTATATCCATAGATTTAGTAACCATCCAACCCCTCCCGTCTCTATCCACCAACTATAACTTCATTATATATTGTACATAAAAATTCAATAAATTGTCACTTTTATAAAAAAATATTATCCTTTTCAGGACATTAGTTGTCCTTAGTGAATACAATATACCCTTTTATTATATATTTATGTAAAAAAAACCAAAAATAAGATGATTTTTATTTTTGGGGTAGCAAAATAGTGATTATTGCAGATATATAAACAAAAAGGCCATGGCTAAAGTGAACTTTACACTTTAGTCACAGCCTTTTCGCAATAATGATTATGCGTATAATGGATGTTTGTCAGTTAAAGCTTTTACGCGCTCTTTTGCTTCAGCTTTCACCGCTTCATCTTCAGGGTTTTTAAGTACAGCTGCAATAATAGCGCCGACTTCTTTCATATCTTCTTCTTTAAAGCCACGAGATGTTACAGCAGGTGTACCAATACGGATACCAGAAGTAACAAATGGAGATTCTGTATCGTAAGGGATTGTGTTTTTGTTTGTTGTAATACCTACTTCATCTAGTGCATGCTCTGCTACTTTACCAGTTAAGCCAAGAGATTTTACGTTTAATAGTAATAAGTGATTATCTGTGCCACCCGAAACGATTTCTACACCTTCAGCGATTAGCACGTCTGCTAAAGCGCGTGCATTTGCTTTAATTTGTTTGGCATATTCTTTGAACTCAGGTTGTAAAGCTTCGCCAAATGCTACTGCTTTTGCAGCGATTACGTGCATAAGTGGTCCGCCTTGGATACCTGGGAATACAGATTTATTTAATTTTTGCTCCCATTCTTTAGATGCAAGAATTAAACCACCACGTGGGCCGCGTAATGTTTTATGTGTAGTCGATGTAACAAAATCAGCGTAAGGAATTGGTGATTGGTGCTCTCCAGCAGCTACAAGACCTGCGATGTGTGCCATATCAACCATAAAGTAAGCTCCTACTTCATCGGCAATTTCACGGAATTTAGCGAAATCAATTTCGCGTGGATATGCAGATGCACCCGCTACAATTAGTTTTGGTTTATGTGCTAATGCTTTTTGACGAACATCTTCGTAGTCAATTACATGTGTATCTTCTGTTACACCGTATTCAACGAAATTGTAAAGCACGCCTGAGAAGTTTACAGGAGATCCATGTGTTAAGTGACCGCCATGAGATAGGTTCATCCCTAGCACTGTATCGCCTGGTTCTAAAATTGTATGGTATACAGCCATATTCGCTTGTGCACCAGAGTGTGGTTGTACGTTAGCATATTCTGCACCGAAGATTTCTTTCACACGGTCACGTGCAATATCTTCAACTACGTCTACGTGCTCACAGCCACCATAGTAACGTTTTCCCGGATAACCTTCAGCATATTTGTTAGTAAGAACTGAACCTTGTGCTTCCATTACTGCTTCAGATACAAAGTTTTCAGATGCAATTAACTCGATATTCGCTTGTTGACGTTTTTTCTCTGCTAAAATCCCATCTAATACTGCTTTGTCTTGTACTGCTAATTTTTCGTATGCCATGTTTGAAAAAGCCTCCTAAGTATTATCGTTATTTACCTGTACCTCTGACAACAGAAGTAGTGTTATTTATATACAGCACGTTCGCCACCAATTAGCTTTGGACGTGTTGTTGCTACTGTGACAATTGCTTCCCCTACTGTTCGTACGGATGTACGAACTGGAACAGCTACTTCCTTTAAATGCATACCAATTAGCGTTTGTCCTATGTCAATACCTGCATGTGCACGTATCGCCTCTACAACAACTGGGTTTTCCAATTTTGTATACGCATAAGCTGACATTGACCCGCCTGCAGTACGAACAGGTATGACTGCTACTGGTTCATAGCCAAACTGTTCTGCAACTGAAGCTTCCATCGTAATTGCACGATTGATATGCTCACAGCCTTGGAATGCTAGATATAGCTGATGTTTCTTTGCAAATGCTTGCAACGGCTCAAAAATCGCTTGTGCTGTTTCCAACGCACCCGCTGTGCCAATTTTCTGACCAATCACTTCAGACGTAGAGCAGCCTACGACAAAAATAGTCTTTGGTCGCAACACTACTTGCTCTTCGAAATCACTGAGTAACTGAGTCAATTGCGTTTGTATTTGTTGCACAACCATTAAGCTCAGCCCCTTTTATTGATGTCTTTTCCTTACGCTAAGCCGTACAATGGCATAGGGCAAAGTGACAGCATATGCTGCCACTGCCTATTCGCTATTGTGACCACGACTGAAAAAGCGTATTGTTTATTGTTCTAATTCAGCGATTTTTTCTACGCGGCGTGTATGGCGACCGCCTTCAAAATCTGTTTCAAGCCATGTTTTAGCGATTTCACGTGCAAGTCCAGGACCAATGACGCGCTCACCCATTGCTAAAATATTTGAATCATTATGGCAACGAGTTGCCTTTGCACTAAATACATCGTGTACTAAAGCACAACGAATACCTTTTACTTTGTTCGCAGCGATGGACATGCCAATCCCTGTTCCACAAATTAAAATGCCTTTATCAAATTCCCCGCTAGCAACACCTTCAGAAACTGGCTTTGCATAATCAGGATAGTCTACTGAATCCGCAGATTGTGGACCAAAATCTTCGTAGCTAATATTTAGCTCATCTAACAGTTGCATAATCTCACGACGTAAATTATTGCCTCCGTGATCAGAAGAAATTGCTATTCTCACTGGGTTCCCTCATTTCGAAATATAGTCAACATTAGTTTACCACTTCTCTCCCTAGAATAACATGATTTTTGTTGCATTTTTATGCTGATTTCTCCTAAAAGACGAACGTTTCTTGTAAGTTGATTAAAAAACGTTCATTTTTAGGTCTTTTTTTTGTGGATAATGTGAATATCCTGTTAATAAATTCGGATAATGGTCTTTTGTTCTAATATTCCCTCTTCTGAAGTTTGTCTGTTTTTTCTATTACGGTGGACAAACTATTTTGATATCTTTTCCAAAAGACCCCATTATCGTCCATGCCAGATAAAATAAAAAAACTGTGGGCATGCTTTTTAAGCTTGTCCACAGTCTAATTTTCTATGCTTGTCTATCAAATTGTTGAATCATTTTATGAAGCGCTTCAGATTGCTTTTTTAAATCTTGCGCAAGTTGTTCAACCTGCTCGATTGCATAAGCTTGTTCTTCTGTTGCACTGCTAACTTCCTGAGCACCTGCTGATGTTTCTTGTGCAATTGCTGCTACTTCTTGTGATTGTCGAGCAGTTGTTTCGATATTGTGCATTTGTTTTTCTATTAATGAAGAAATCTCGACAATTGCGTTTGCCATTTCATGCACACTAGAGGACATTCCTTCAACAGCTGTCGTTGTCTCTGATACGCGTGCTGCTTCTTTTGTTGCAAATGCTACCTGTTGATTCATTTGCTTCACGACAATCTCAACATTTTGTTGCATGGATTGGATTAGAGAAGTAATGCCTTGTACTGCTTTTGCACTTTCATCCGCTAAGCCACGAACTTCTTCTGCTACAACCGCAAAGCCTTTTCCATGTTCTCCTGCACGAGCAGCTTCAATGGAGGCATTTAACGCTAGTAAATTAGTTTGTGCAGCAATATCCCCTACTAAACTAATAATCCGTTCAACTTGTCCCGCATTGTCTTCCAATGTACGAATACTTTCTAACGCTTCGTTGTTGCCTGCTGCAATTTGTTGAATGCTGTTGACTAACGTTTCAATCGCTTTTGTTGTATTAGTTAAATTATGTAAAATCTCTTTCGATTGTGTTGCAGACTGTTCAGCTCTCGTATTGACTTCAGTTGCTAATGCTCGCACATCTTCAATTGCTTCTGCGGTATCTTGTACTGCTGTAGCTGACGCTTCGGCGCCTTCGGAAATATGTCTCACTGTCACCGCAATACCGTCTGCTTTCTTTGTAGCAACAGCGGTTTCATCGGAAAGCTTAATAATAGATTGATTTGTTTGTTGGAAGTTTTGATCGATGCTTTCTACCATATGTCGTAAATTTAACACCATTTGTTGGAATGCTATAGCGACTGAACGAATCTCATCATTTGTTTTCGGCATCACTACATCCTGTCCAATTTTACCTTCTGCAACACGTGTAGCAGAATATTCAAGCTGCTGTAATGGCTTGATTAAAATAACACTGAAAATTGCAGCTAAAATACCTGACCAAGTAATCCCTAATAAATAAGTAATCACTTCAAATAGCTTACGATTGGTTTCCGGGAAAACAGTAGGTTGTATAAATTCAATGAAGATAAAGCTTATACTATATGTGATTAGTGCAAGTATACTTACAAATAATACTAGTTTAAGTCGTAAGCCAAACTGTTTTTTCATAGTGCCCCTCAATTCTTCTCAAGTATTTTTACTAATCGTTCAACTAGTTCCTGTAATTCTGCAAAGGTTTCCTCATAAATTGCTTTACTTCCACCGTAAGGATCTACAACATTTTCATAGCTTCCTTCACTCGTATATTCCTTCAATGTAAAAACTTTTTCTTCCGTATGTGGATAGTTAGCAATGATGGTATCTTTATGTGCTGTGGTCATCGTTAAAACGAGATCGGCCCACTCCACTTCTGCTATGGATAGTTGTGTAGCTAAATGCTTATGAGCTATATTCGCCTCATGTAAAACTTGCTGTGCATGTGCAGACATTTCGGCGTTCGGCATTGCATAAATTCCAGCTGAACGAACATTAACATCGGCGAGTTGTTTCTGTTTTAAAATGGCCTCTGCCATCGGACTGCGACAAGTATTCCCAGTACATACAAATAATATATTCACACTTATCACCTTCCTTATTTATTTTTTAATTGCAAGGATACTCATAATGATAAAAATAATGCCTGCAATTATTTGAATTTTATTTCCAAAAAAAACCTGACTTCTGCGTGCTAAAACTAAAGACCCATAAGAACAAATAAAAGCACTCAATCCAGCACTAATTATAAAAATTGTTTTTTCTAAGTTAAGCATACCAAAAGAAACACTCACTGAAAAGGTATCTAGGCTAGCAGTCACAGCTAATAAAACGGGTGAAATGGTTATTTTCTCATTTTTGTGAGAAGACAACAGTAAATGGAGGCCAATACTAAATAATAAAATACTTGAAATCCATTGTCCCCATTCTAACAAAAAACGCACTAAGTAGCTTCCTAATTCAAAGCCGAGCAGTGGAAAAAGCATATGTAACGTGGCTGTCCACACTGCCAAAAACAAGCGATATCTAACATTTGGAATTAATACAAATAACCCGATGACATCTACAGACGTTAAAATACCTGCAAGAATCCCCTGCAAGAATGCACTCCTTCGCTTTATAATATTTTATCATTTTATGCTCGAAAATACAGTATTATCAATAATGTCCATATCAAAAAAAGCATCAAGAACGAACTTCCTTGATGCTTTCATATTACGGGTAAACTTGTGGATATCTCTGGTAAATTCTTGCTTGTCGCGATGAAAACTCGGCGCATCGCCACGAAATTCTCACCAATCGCCAGTAGAGTCTCGATGCATTCCAATGTTAACGTGTATACCATTTACCGCCCGCGGCTTTTTCGAGTCTGTTCATAATGGCGGCACCTACACCTTCAGTGGATGTTGTCGTCGCTAATATAATGGTAGCTTCTGTTTTATCGCAAGCACGTAACGCATGGTATAAAGACGCACCCATCTCTTCTTTGCTACCTGCTTCACCGATTGAAAAATAAAAATCCGTTTTAATATGCTCAAAGCTAGCAGGTGCTAGAAGCGCTACTTTATGTTGCTGTGCTTGAAGTTGCTGTATTGCTTGTTGCACTTTTTGGTCATCACAGTCGATTAAGTAGACAGGTGCATTGGGCGCATAATGCGTGTACTTCATACCTGGCGCTTTCGGTGTTTCTTCCATTGTCTGTTCTATTTTGGACGGTTGAATAACTGGGCCGATTACAGACTCTAACATTTCCTTTGTAATGCCACCTGGACGTAATATAACGGGTGGTTCATGCGTAACATCAAGGACGGTTGATTCAAAGCCAATGCCTGTTGGACCACCATCTAAAATATACGGTATGTACCCTTCTAAATCGTCTTTTACATGTATCGCCTCTGTTGGGCTTGGTTTGCCGCTTCGATTCGCACTTGGTGCAGCTAGCGGTTTTTGTATTTGCTGTAGTAATGCTAACGCAACGGGATGATCAGGCATACGAATACCCACTGTTTTTAAGCCAGCTGTCACACTTTCTGCTAGCGCATTTGGTTTTACTGGCATCACCAGTGTCAGAGGCCCTGGCCAAAATACATCCATACATTTTTTTGCAAGTTCAGAAATATGTTCTATATAAAGGTGAACTTCCTCTTTCGTTCCTATATGGACTATAAGCGGGTTATCGGATGGTCGACCTTTTGCCTTAAAAATTTTTTTGACTGCTTCATCATTTGTAGCCACTGCCCCTAAACCGTAAACCGTTTCTGTTGGAAATGCCACAACTTCTCCTGCATTTAAGATATCCACAGCTTGTGCATAAGTTATTTGACTATTCACATTACTGTCCACAATCTTGCAAACGGTTTCCATATGAAAAACCTTCTTTCAATCGTTGTTTTTTTCTGAATTATCCACATTTTGTTTATAACTTATCCATAATTGTGTATAAGTTATCTGAATTTGTGCACAATTACTCAAAAATTCCTTTAATCCATTCCCAAATAAAAAATGTCACTTGTTCTTTTTCTTCTTTCTTTTCTTCCTTTTTTTCCTCTTGTTCAGGTTCACAAATAGATGGGAAAATGCTGCACCACCAGTTATCGCCACGCGCATCACCAATTTTCACGACAATTGAATGATACATATTTTGTGGGTAAAACATTGCTTCCTGTCTTTTCGGTGGAAATAAGTTATCCCCAAGTACAACTTGTGTATGCAATTGTGGATAATTTTCTTTTAATTGTGCTTCAATATTCTTTTTTAATGTCGCAATGCTGTCATTATCCACATCTGTAGTAGCACCTACTTGTAATAAATAAGGCTTTAAGTCTTTTACAAGTTGCTCTTTTTCTAGTTGATCATTCGTTGTATTGCTATTTGCTATAACTCTTATACGAAAATCTTTTTCTTGTTGATGATTCATAGCTTGCTGTGCAGAACCTATTAATGATGGAATATATAAAATACATAGTTGTAAAGCTATCGCAATGATTACTAGTCTAGCAAAGGCTAGTACACTATTTTGTTTTGGAAATCTAACAATCTTGTATTCGTTTAACATAAAAATCCCTCCTTGCTCAACATTGTGGTCAAGAAGGATAATCTTTATACATGAATTTCACAAAAAACCATACGAGGTTTTCCATTAATATCTTTTTCCACGGTAATACTAGCCTGTGGAAAACTTTCTTTAAAAAATTCCGCTACTTGCTCTCCCTGTGTATAACCAATTTCCAGTCCAATTAAAGCTGGCTTGTTCATTAGGGCCGGAAGCTGTTGTGCTAGTTTTCGATATAACACAAGCCCGTCCTCTTCTGCAAAAAGAGCGCTATGCGGTTCATGCTCCAACACAATGCTAGACATCTCCTTCGCTTCTTCAAAGGCGATATATGGAGGGTTCGATAACACAATATCAAACTTTTCCCCAACTAAAGGTGCTGTTAAATCGCCTAGACGGAAATCAATATCCGCAGCTAGTAATTGTGCATTTTTTTGGGCAGTAGCTAATGCCGCAACAGATACATCGGTTGCTACAACTGTTAATTCTGGACATTCTAGCTTCATAGAAATGGCAATAGCACCGCTACCTGTTCCTATATCTGCTAGCTTTAGCGTTCTGTTTTCAAATAATTGGCCAATTCGATTGGTTGTTGCCAGCACTAATTCTTCGGTTTCAGGTCTCGGAATAAGCACCGACTCATCTACTATAAATGTACGTCCGTAAAATTCTTCGCTACCAATACAATACTGCACAGGTCGGCCACTTGCATGCTCTTCAATCAATTTTTCAAACCGTTCACTTTGCTCAAAGGTTAAGGTGTCTTGCAAGTGTAACATCACAGCCGAATACGTTGTGCCGAGTACATGCTGCATGACAATACGAGCAGCAGTCTCTTCGCGTCCATTATCCACTAAAAAAGAAGAAGCCCAATCAAGGGCCTCCATTACATTTTTATAGGTCATCATTAAGTCGCTCTAACTTCGATGCTTGCTCTTCTAAGATTAGCGCATCAATAATTTCGTCTAGTCTACCCTCAACGATTTGATCTAGCTTTTGAATTGTTAAGCCAATGCGATGATCTGTGACACGGTTTTGTGGATAATTGTATGTGCGGATACGCTCTGAACGGTCTCCCGAACCTACTGCTGACTTACGTGTTGCATCAATTTCTTTTTGTGCTTCTTGTAAATACATATCTGCTACACGTGCACGAAGAATTTTCATCGCTTTTTCACGGTTTTTAATTTGTGAACGTTCATCCTGCATGGATACAACAACACCTGTTGGTAAATGGGTCATACGAACAGCTGACATCGTTGTATTTACCGATTGCCCACCTGCGCCTGAAGATGCAAATGTATCGACACGGATATCTTTTTCGTGAATTTCAACATCCACTTCTTCAACTTCCGGTAAGCAAGCCACTGTCGCTGTTGATGTATGAATACGTCCTTGTGATTCAGTTGCTGGTACACGTTGTACACGGTGTGCACCATTTTCAAATTTAAATTTAGAATAAGCGCCTTGCCCGTTAATCATAAAGATTACTTCTTTGTAGCCGCCCATTGGGTTTGGTGTTGCTTCCATAATATCGATTTTCCAGCCTTGTGTTTCAGCATAGCGAGAATACATACGGAATAAGTCACCTGCGAAAATATTTGCCTCATCACCGCCGGCTGCACCACGAATCTCCATAATAACGTTTTTATTGTCATTCGGATCTTTCGGAATTAATAAAACACGAAGACGTTCTTCCAACTCTTCTTGCTGTTCTTTTAATGAGTTGAATTCTTCTTTTACCATCTCGTGCATATCCGGATCTTTTTCATTCTCTAACATTTCTCGTGTATCAACTAGTTGATCTTTAACACTTTTATATTCACGATAAGCATCCACTGTCTCTTGAATATCCGATTGTTCCTTTGAATATTCACGTAATTTTTTACTGTCGTTTACAATATCAGGATCACTTAAAAGCTCATTTAGCCTTTCATAACGATCCTCTACTGCTTGTAGTCTATCAAACATGGGCTTCACCTCTATTTAGTTCATTTATCTATATTCAAGTAGAAGTTCGCCTCTCTTTAAAGTGAATGAGACGAACACTATTTTCCTCTATTTGTTAATTATTCCGGCTACGGATTACGTTAGGCGTAATTATATGCATGGAATATTTCCCTTACTTAGTATAAGGAAAATTCCGCGTGTATGCTACAATTATTCGGTGGATTGCTTAAAATCATGATAGCCATACGATGAAATTAACAATAGTCCACTTCCATGTTAACACAACTTTAAAGCGGTGGATGTGCGTGGCACTTTCGACAAACAGGATAGTAAGAATCGTTACCTCCGATTTTTATTTGATCGCCTGTATACACAGGTTTACCATTATCATCGACACGTAAATTCATCGTTGCTTTTTTATGGCAGAACCAGCAAATCGTTTTCATTTCTTCAATTTTATCTGCATATGTAAGCATATACTGACTACCCTCAAATAATTCATTTTGGAAATCATTCTTTAGGCCAAAGCCCATCACAGGAATATCTAGTTCATCCACAATATTCGCTAATTGTAGCACATGTGCCTTTTTTAAAAATTGCACTTCATCTACAAGCACGCAGTATGGCTTTACTTCATTATTTTTTACAAGTTCAAAAATATTTGTATCCTCATAAATTGGAATAGCCTCTTGTCTTAAGCCTACTCGACTTGAAACAAATCCAACCTCATCACGTGTATCAAGACCTGACGTAAAGATCATGACAGGCTTTTGCTGTTCTTCATAGTTATGGGCAACTTTTAAGATTTCTATTGATTTGCCACTATTCATCGCGCCATGTTTATAGTATAGCTGTGCCATTGTATTTTCTCCCTCCCTGTTGTCATTGGATTTTGAAAGGAATTATTTAAGCAATTAGCTTTAAGCCCGAACGATTATAGCTGTGGGTTGGCTTAAAATTTCAAAATCCGCTCTACTGCTGTTATATATTAAACGCCCGCAACGTTGCGAAAGAAACCTATACTCTAAGACGCAATGATTGCTTGCACTTTTTAAATACTGAAAAAAATACCTGCCAAGCACATGCTTGGCAGGTATTAAACTAACATTAGTTTTTAAGACCGTATTTTTTGTTGAAACGATCCACGCGACCATCAGCAGACGCGAATTTTTGACGGCCAGTATAGAATGGGTGACATTCGTTGCAGAACTCGACAACGATGTTTTCTTTTACTGAACCAGTTTTGAAAGTGTTACCACAAGAGCAAGTTACTGTTGCTTCTTTGTAGTCTGGATGAATTCCTTGTTTCATATTCGTTTTCTCCTCTCGCCCTGAACCATCTGGAACAGAGTAATTCGAACTGTACCTTACATAGCCCGAATATGTCGGCTACATATGTACACGTTGCATACTTTTGAAGTATAACATAGTTATTTTATTGTTTTCAAGCAAAAAATATTGAAAACTATTTTCATGTCATTACCCACGAACTTCGCAAAATAGCTTGGCACTATTTAACGCTAAAAGCCATCTGCAAATGCACCCGCAATTAATCTTACTTTACTAGAATGCAATAAAATCTAATGTTCTGTGCTCTTTTAAAAGCTCTACTTCAAGTAGTATTCACTTCGTAGCCAAAAGAAATACGTTCTTCTTAAACACTTATTGATAATGATTATCATTTTAGCTATACTTTTATTGAAGCCGTAAAAAAACACCAGTAACGACAATCGTTACTGGTGTTTCCGAGTGTAGATAAATTGTTTGAGAATTGTTTGAGTGACTGGCACCTTAAAGTAGGCCTTTACCTTTAGTGGCTTTTTTCATATCTTCATTTAACTTTTCGAAAAATTCTTCGTTTGATTTTGTTGTGCGTAGCTTTTTCAAGAAACGCTCTGCAAAATCTGGCGCATCTGAAAATGTTTTTCGGATTGCCCATAGTTTTTCAAGTTGTTCTGGCTCAAGAAGCAATTCTTCCTTACGTGTACCTGAACGACGAATATCAAGCGCAGGGAAAATACGACGCTCTGCTAATTGACGATCTAAGTGCAACTCTAAGTTACCCGTCCCTTTAAACTCTTCATAAATAACTTCGTCCATACGTGAACCTGTATCTACTAAAGCTGTAGCTAAAATTGTTAAGCTACCACCTTCTTCAATATTACGAGCAGAACCGAAGAATCGTTTTGGTCTATGGAAGGCCGCAGGATCGATACCACCTGACAGCGTACGACCACTTGGCGGAATAACTAAGTTGTATGCACGAGCAAGACGTGTAATGGAGTCCATTAAAATAATCACATCACGTTTATGCTCTACTAAGCGGCGTGCACGTTCTAACACAATTTCTGCTACCTTCACATGATTTTCCGGAACTTCATCGAAAGTAGAACTTACGACATCCGCATTTACAGAACGCTCAATATCCGTTACTTCCTCAGGACGTTCATCGATCAGTAATACGATTAACTCTGCCTCTGGATGATTTGTTGTAATAGCGTTAGCAATTTCTTTTAATAATGATGTTTTACCAGCCTTTGGTGGCGCAACGATTAATCCACGTTGACCAAATCCTACTGGCGCTACTAAATCCATAATTCGAGTCGATAGATTGCGCTGTGTAGTTTCAAGCTTGATTTGGCGATCAGGATATAACGGCGTCAATGCTGGGAAGTGAACACGTTCTTTTGCCACTTCAGGATCTTCTCCATTTACAGCATCCACCTGTAGTAATCCATAGTAACGTTCATTTTCTTTAGGGGGACGCACTTTACCAGACACTTTATCCCCATTACGAAGATCAAAACGACGTATTTGAGAAGCAGAAATATAAATATCCTCTTTACTTGGTGAGTAATTAATTGGTCGAAGGAAGCCAAAGCCCTCTTGCGATACAATCTCAAGTACCCCTTCCATAAAGAAATAACCCTCTTGCTCTGAACGCGTTTTCAAAATAGCAAAAATTAATTCCTTTTTCGTTAGTTTGCTATAATACGAAATTTTGTATTGGCGTGCGAGGGCGTAAAGCTCCTTTAACGTCATGTTTTCTAATTGAGCGATTGTCAATGTAGACATATGCACAACTCCAGTCTTTTTCAAAATATAATGCATGTATTGGGGTAAACATAGAAGTTTTAAAGTAAAACTATGGGATGGTTTAAATGAAGAAGAAGGTACCTAGTGCAAATAGTTGCACTAGGTATATTTTAGAAGAAAATATTATTAATAGCTAGGTTTTTTATCAAGAGCGTGACGACCTTCTACAAAACGCACAGTACCTGACTTCGCTCGCATAACGACTGAATGCGTTAAAGCATAAGCACCTTTGTACTGCACACCTTTTAATAGCTCACAATCTGTAACAGCGGTTGCTGCAAAAATTGCATCGTCACCTTTTACTAAATCATCTAAGTAAAGAACTTTATCTACATCTACGCCCATTTGTTTACAGCGTTCTAACTGTTCTTCATCTTCTGGCACTAATTTAGCCTGGAAGTCTCCGCCAAGGCATTTTAATGCAACAGCCGATATAACACCCTCAGGTGCACCGCCCATACCAAACATAATGTCGATGCCTGTTTCATCAAAGGCAGTGTTAATCGCTGCTCCCACATCACCATCTTGAATAAATTTAATACGAGCTCCCGCTTCACGAATCTCATCTACTATCGCTTGATGGCGTGGGCGATCTAATAGAGTAGCTACTACATCTGAAATATCTTTATTTTTTGCTTTTGCTACTTGTAATAAATTATAAGTAACAGAGGCGTTAATATCAACTTTTCCTGCCGCTTCTGGTCCTACAGCAATTTTCTCCATGTACATATCTGGTGCATTTAATAGATTACCTTTATCAGCAATTGCTAATACAGTCATAGCACCGTTTGTACCTTTTGCCACTATATTAGTACCTTCTAAAGGATCGACTGCTATATCTACTTTGGGACCGCCATTACGAAGACCAAGCTCCTCACCAATATAAAGCATTGGTGCTTCGTCCATTTCGCCTTCCCCAATTACTACTGTAGCATGCATTGGAATCGTATCGAACATTGAGCGCATTGCTGTCGTTGCTGCATCATCTGCCTCAATTTTCAAACCGCGACCCATCCATTTCCCGGATGCGATTGCTGCTGCCTCTGTTACTCGTACTACTTCCATCGATAAACTGCGTTCCATTGTTGTTTTGCCTCCCGTTATCGGCATGTTTTATTTTACCGAAACATTCAAATTACCTTTATTGTAACATAATTGGCTCAAAACTTTTACCTTACATTACTCCTTTGCCTCTGCAACGCTAACCATAATTGTTTCACGTCGAATATCTGCGCCTAAGTCACGTAATTTTTCAATAAGTGAGCTATAGCCACGTTCAATATGATAGATATCATGAATTTCAGTTTCACCTTCAGCTAATAAGCCAGCTAGAACTAATGCTGCACCTGCGCGAAGGTCTGTCGCAGTGACACTTGAGCCATGTAATTTACTTGGACCAGTAATTATCGCTGTATTTCCTTCTACACGTGCGTTGGCATTCATACGACGTAGTTCATCAATATGCTTAAAACGAGCCGTATAAATGGTATCTGTGATCTTTGAAGAGCCAAGAGCTTGCGTCATTAACACAGAAAGTGGTTGCTGAATATCCGTAGGGAACCCAGGATAAACTATCGTTTTGACGTCAACCGCTTGCAATGTAGATAGGTCTGTTTTAGGAACAAAAATACTTTCCTCGTCTATGTCAATCTTGACGCCCATTTCACGAAGCTTTGCTGTAATTGCCTCTAAATGCAATGGAATGACATTATCTATCGTAATGCCGTCGCCAACTGCTGCTGCCATTATCATAAATGTAGCGGCTTCAATACGGTCTGGAATAATTGTATGTTCCGTTCCATGCAGTTCCTCAACACCTTCAATGCGAATAACACTTGTACCCGCACCTTTAATATTGGCACCCATATTCGTCAGGAGTGTGGCTACGTCAATTATTTCAGGTTCTTTTGCGGCATTTTCAATAACTGTACGTCCCTTTGCACGTACCGCAGCAAGCATAATATTGATTGTTGCACCAACGCTTGCGACGTCTAAATAAATTTTAGCGCCGATTAATTCTTCAGCACGCAAATAAATCGCACCATGCTCGTTAGTAATTTTAGCGCCAAGGGCTTCAAACCCTTTAATGTGTTGATCGATTGGACGCGGCCCTAAGAAACAGCCACCCGGCAAACCGATGACAGCCTTTTTAAAGCGACCAAGCATGGCACCCATTAAATAATAAGAGGCGCGGAGTTTTTTTACATTACCATTTGGCAACGGTAGTGCAACCATATCGGATGGATCAATAATCATTTTGCCATCCTCAAATTGCACTTCTCCACCAATCTCTTCTAACAAGGCTTTTAAAGTCCAAGCATCTGAAATTTCGGGAATCCCTCCAATTGTCACTGGAGAGTTCGCCAAAATTGATGCTGGAATTAAGGCGACTGCACTATTTTTTGCACCACTAACTTTAATTGTACCCTTTAGACGATTTTCGCCTGTAATTTTATAAACATCCATTTCGCGTTCTCCCTCATGATTGGAAAGTAATTTTTGCATTTGACTCACTTTATAATCTTATTATTCACCTTTTCGCTTATTCCAATCCGCTAAAAATCCTTCAATTCCTTTTTCCGTTAATGGATGGTGGAAAAGTTGTTTTAACACTTTGAAAGGAGTTGTTGAAATATGTGCGCCAGCAAGAGCTGCTGCCGTTACATGTTGCGGGTGACGAATAGAAGCAGCAATAATTTGTGTTTCGATATTATGGATTGTGAAAATATCTGAAATTGTTTCGATAAGTTCAACACCATTTTGACCAATATCATCTAAACGGCCGATAAATGGTGATACATATGTAGCACCTGCACGCGCAGCCATTAATGCTTGGTTGGCACTGAAAATAAGTGTTACGTTTGTTTTAATGCCTTTGTTTGCAAAGAAGCGACACGCTTCTAAACCAGCGGGTGTCATTGGTAATTTCACTGTAATATTCGGTGCAATAGCCGCTAATTCTAGACCTTCTTTAATCATACCTTCAGCATCTAATGCAATAACTTCTCCACTTACTGAGCCATCAACTAGCTCGGCAATTTCACGTAGACGATCATGGAAAGATACGTTCTCCTCTTTTGCCACTAATGATGGGTTTGTTGTAACGCCTGATAAAATGCCCCATGCGTGTGCTTCTTTAATTTCATCAAAGTTTGCTGTATCAATAAAAAATTTCATAATATTTCCTCCCTAACCCTATTTATTTATATTATTAATTTTTTTCAAAAAAGTTATGATTTCAAAAACAAGAGAAGGTCGATTGCTAGCATCAACACTTCTCTTATTATGTGTATTCATCTATGCTTTTGTACCATATGTGAAGCAAAAATTATGCTTTTTGTGCACTACCAAATTCACGGATTTTACCGATAACTGTTGTTTTAATTGCTTCACGTGCTGGTGCTAGGAATTTACGTGGATCGTAAACAACTTTATCGTTGTCAAGGATTTCACGAATCACTTTAGTCGCAGCGATTTGATTTTCAGTATTCACGTTAATTTTAGCGGTACCTAATGAAATGGAACGTTGAATATCTTTTGTTGGAATACCTGTACCACCATGTAATACTAAAGGAAGATCTGCTAATTTAGAGATTTCTTCCATTTCTTTGAAACCTAAGTTTGGTTCACCTTTGTATGGACCATGAACAGAGCCAAGCGCTGGTGCTAAGCAATCAATATCTGTTAATTCAACCATTTTACGGCACTCTTCTGGATCAGCGTACATAATACCACCAATTACGCCATCTTCGTCTCCGCCAACTGTTCCAAGCTCAGCTTCTACAGAAACGCCTTTCGCATGTGCATATTCAACTACTTTTGAAGTAATTGCAATATTTTCTTCGAAAGGATGATGTGATGCATCAATCATAACAGAAGTAAATCCTGCATCAATCGCTTCTTTACATTTTTCAAAGCTTGAACCATGGTCAAGGTGAATAGCTACTGGCACTGTCGTACCATAAGATTCCATTAAACCTTTTACCATGTGTACAACTGAAATAAATCCGCCCATATATTTACCTGCGCCCTCAGATACGCCAAGGATAACCGGTGATTTTTCTTCTTCTGCTGCTTGTAAAATTGCTTGCGTCCATTCAAGGTTGTTGATGTTGAATTGACCAACTGCATAACCTTCTGCCTTTGCTTTAATTAACATCTCTTTCATAGATACTAACGCCATACTAAAAATCCTCCTTTTAGGACCATTCTTTATACATAATTGTGCTATTCAATCATAGCAAAAATATAAGCCCCTGAAAAGAAATTTCAGGGGCTTATATTTTTGCCCCGATAGCGAAGTGCAACGCAGCGACAGGGGCACTTTTTTTCTATAAGCCTCTGAAAAGAAATTTCAGGGGCTACTATTTTTGCCCCGATAGCGAAGTGCAACGCAGCGACAGGGGCACTTTTTTTCTATAAGCCTCTGAAAAGAAATTTCAGGGGCTACTATTTTTGCACCGAAAGTGGAGAGTAACGTAGCAGTTAGTCTGAGTTGATGGTAGCGGAGACGTCGGCTTCTGCGGGAACGCACACAACGTAAGACGCGGGCATTCTGCGCGTTAGCGAGTGTTGCGGCTTACGTGTGTGCCCGCGGAAAGCGTCCGTTGTAGCACACATCAACAGCACTAGCATGCGCAACAAATAACACCTATGTATAAAAAAACAGGCGGTGTTTGCCACTGCCTGCTTAACTATGTTTTTAACGTTTTATTTACTTCGTCACGCACTTCAAAAATATCAAATGGCTTCGTAAAATATCGAATTGCCCCTAATTCCAACGCCTCCTGAACAACATCTAATTCACCGTATGCTGTCATCATAAAGACAGGTAATTCAGGCCATTTCTCTTTTAAACGCTTTAAAATTTCTATGCCATCCATGCCAGGAATCTTCATGTCTAGCAATACACAGTCTATCGATTCTTCCTCTGCATAACGTAGTGCCTCAGCGCCATTCGCTGCTAAATATGTAACGTAACCTTCTTTTTTTAATACTTCATTTAATAGCAAACGAATTCCCTGCTGATCATCAACAATTAGTAATCGTTTCACATTGCATTCCGCCCTTTTTGAATTATTATTCTTGCACAAAAAGATCTATATATGTAATATTCTCCTTTTACAGCTTAATACCTTCTAGTATTATAAATTATCTACTCTTTTGCTTTATGCTTCACACATCCATATAATATTGATTGAGGTGGAATCATGTCAAAAATTCTAACAACACAGTTGAGCGGATTATTACAAAGAATAACACAAAATGAAGAAGAAGCTATTGAAGAAACAGCACGATTACTTGCACAAGCTGCGATAGGCGAAGGCAATGTCTATTTTGCTTGCTTTGGTGAAATGCAAGTTGTCGAATTAAATGCACTTCAGGGTGTTGAGCGTTTTTCTAAGCTACTCCCTTGGACCGAGCATACAGTCGTTAGCGAAGCAGATCGCATCTGTATTTTTACACGCAGTGCACATGATCAGGAAGCATTAGCCTTAGCACAAAAATTGAGTGCTCAATTTATACCATTTGCAGCAGTGGCGAGTGAAGTAGCAAATAACGAAAATCCATTAGCCGATTTAGCGTATACATATATCTCTACTCGTATGCGCGGTGGTTTAATGCCTAATGATTTAGGTGAGCGTATTGTTGTACCGCATGCAATAGCTGCACTGTTCATTTATGAAGCTGTTAAAGTAATTTATGATGAAATGCTTGGCTTGGATGAGGAACTATAATCGTTTCTTAAATATGCACACAAAAAAGCTATAAACAAAAGGATGTCTCGTCATAACGAGACATCCTTTTTAGTATTATTTAAATGTTGCACCAATGAAATCACGGAATAATGGTTGTGGACGGTTTGGACGTGACACGAACTCTGGGTGGAATTGGCATGCTACAAAGAAATTGTTTTCTGGTAGTTCAATGATTTCCACTAATTTTCCATCTGGGCTTGTTCCTGAGAACACAAGACCTTCTGCTTCCATTGCTTCACGGTATTCATTGTTAAATTCATAACGATGACGGTGACGTTCATAGACAAGCTCTTTGCCATAAGCATCACTTGCTTTTGAGCCTTCTTTTAACTTACATGGATATAAACCTAAACGTAATGTTCCACCAATATCTACGCTATCGTTTTGATCTGGTAGGAAATCAATAATAGGATATTGTGTTTCTGCATCAAGCTCTGTAGAATGTGCTCCTTTTAAGCCTAGTACGTTACGAGCAAATTCAATTGTTGCTAATTGCATACCTAAGCAAATTCCTAAGAATGGTACATTATTCTCACGAGCATATTGCGTAGCTAAAATTTTGCCCTCAACCCCGCGATCACCAAAGCCACCAGGAACTAAAATAGCATCTGCACCTTTAAGTAACGATACAACATTATCAGCATCTACATGCTCTGCATTAATCCAATCAATATCAATATCAGAGTTAAACGCATAACCTGCATGTTTTAACGCTTCTACTACTGAAATATAAGCATCTTGTAGCTCAACATATTTCCCTACTAATGCCACTCTGCGTTTATTTGGTAAGCTCTTCACTTTTGCCACAAGGTCACGCCATTCTTCCATATCTGCCTCTGGCGCTTTAATGCCGAAATGATCAAGCACGATATCATCGAAATCTTGTGCATGGAGATTTAAAGGTACTTCATATAAGTGCTCTGCATCACGAGATTCAATAATTTCATGAGGTTGTACGTCACAGAACAATGCTAGTTTTTCTTTCATATCTTGTGGTACTTCTTGTTCTGTACGCACAACGATAATATTTGGTTGAATCCCTAAAGAACGTAATTCTTTAACAGAATGTTGCGTTGGTTTTGTTTTTAATTCACCAGCAGCTTTAATGTAAGGAATTAGTGTACAGTGTACATACATGACATTGTTATGACCTAAGTTTGTTTTCATTTGACGAATGGCTTCTAGGAATGGTAGTGATTCAATATCGCCTACCGTTCCCCCAACCTCTGTAATAACAACATCTGCGTTTGTTTCACGTCCAGCGCGTTGGATACGATCTTTAATTTCATTTGTAATATGAGGAATTACTTGGACTGTTCCACCGTTGTAATCACCACGACGTTCTTTTTGTAAAACAGATTGATAAACGCGACCAGATGTCACAGTTGAATGTTTTCCTAGGTTAATGTCAATGAAGCGTTCATAGTGACCTAAGTCTAAGTCAGCCTCTGCACCATCATCTGTTACAAATACCTCACCATGTTGATAAGGACTCATTGTACCTGGGTCGATATTGATATATGGGTCAAATTTTTGAATTGTAACTTCTAACCCACGGTTTTTTAATAAACGTCCTAGAGATGCTGCAACAATCCCTTTTCCAAGTGATGACACTACCCCACCTGTTACAAAAATATACTTTGTCATGAAAAATTCCTCCTTATGTTGTTCTAGATCTTGTTAGTAAAAAAAGTATATTGCGTCCATCCAATGTGTCACTTATGTTTACCGATTCGCCTAATTGCAGGAAGGTAATGTAAACGTTCAACACCGTTGTATGGACCTGAATAAGAAACATCTATGCTTTCCTATCCCTAAAATAAGAAAAGCCGAGAATGCCTACATAAGATGCAGTCAATTCGAAGCTGTAATCGTTTCTATCTCTTTTTTACTTTCCTTTTCTACATTGTCCTTCATCGTAAAGTGATTTTGCATTCCTCTCTTGTGAGCAATTTCATTATCCCTCCACTAGAAGCACTAACATATTCTCAGTCACCGATTTACTATACAGAAAGAATGTTCTGCAACATATAGCTTGCTATCCTTATCTATACGTATGGGAGTGCTTGACTGAATATTGATCAATTACTCTCTCGGCGTATGCGTCCAGATTTATTCAAACCTGCTAAAAAAGCGGATTTTAAAACTGTACCTTCTGCCAAGCCTTTAACTTAATTTAGCTTCCCAAAGTAAGTTAAAAACAAAAAAAACGCCCCTCCTGCATAGGTTTGCAGGGGGAGCGTATTATATACACGGTCTTTCTCCTTTTTTTAAGGAGCCCAAGTAAAAGATTAAACGTAACCGTGATAGAAGTCAAGAATTTTTACTACATGTAAAAAAGTAAGAAAATTCAAAGCAAGTTAGTCTTACACTTCTTCCTCTTCTTCTTCTTCAAATTCTTCATCATCTTCAATGAAATCTTCATCTATTTCTTCATCAATATCTTCTATATCTTCTTCATCAAAGTCGATATCTTCTTTTTCTTCATCGATTTCTTCTTCAACAAATTCTTCATAGTCTTCATCGAAGTCAATTTCTTCTTCGTCCAAATCTTCCTCTATATCATCTTCATCATCAAGAGCAGCTTTAGATTTTTTCTTATGTGTTTTCACAGAAGGAGCTGTTTCTTCTTCGATTTGTTCAACTTTAAACCATTCACGTAAGCCCCAACCAGTTTCTTGATTGAATAAGAAACGTCCATCAATGTTCATATCTGTGTAAAATTGTAGTAAGCGTGATTTTATTTCTTCATCGCTATAGCCAACAAGCTCTTTAATAATTGTAAGCAGGTCATTAAATGACACTGAAGCACGTTTTTCTGTTAAAATTGCATAAGCTAAGTTAATTAACGATTCTTCCGCTAATTGTTCCTTTGTCATTTCACGAAAATTCAATTCGTGCACTTCCTTCCTCTCATCACAATGGACGTTTTAAAATTAAATAGTGCTTTATTTTCGGAGCGCAGCTAAAAAAGACCGCACAAAAGTAACTTTCCATACCATAAGCATAATACCCATTATATACAATGTTTTAGTCTCTTTGCTACCTTCAATTACTGTTTTTTATATTACACATTTTTTTTATCCCTAGAAAAAACAAATATATCGATAATAAAAGTAAAGGAATAGCGCCAATTTGCTTATTATACAGGAAAATGACTCCTAATACTAAAGCTAAAACAATAATGTAGTGAATTATTGATTTCATCCTCCGCTGCGCCCCCCTCTTTTTTACATTTCTATTATAACGAAAATAAAAAGAAGTGCCTAATCGTATGACTAGACACTAAAAAATTAGCAGTTTTTCGGATAGACTAGCATTGCCGTTCCTCATTAAGCAAATTCACAGTCTTTTGTTTTACATATTGCGACGGAATTGTCCTCCGACTTCATATAAAGCCTTTGTAATTTGTCCTAGACTCGCTACTTTTACAGTTTCCATTAGCTCTTCGAAAATATTGCCATTGTTTACAGCTACCTCTTGTAAGCGGGCTATCGCTGCTTCTGTTGCCCCCTCATGCTGTTGCCAGAATAACTGTAAATTGCGAATTTGTGTTTCTTTTTCTTCTGATGACGCACGAGCAATTTCCATATTATCAATCGCATCATCTGTAGGCGGATTCGGGTTTAAGTATGTGTTAACACCGATGATTGGTAATTCACCTGAATGCTTTAACATTTCATAATGCATCGATTCTTCTTGAATTTTACCGCGTTGATATTGGGTTTCCATCGCACCCAGTACACCGCCACGATCATTAATACGATCAAACTCTTCTAACACAGCTTCCTCTACTAAATCCGTCAATTCCTCTACGATAAATGCACCTTGTAATGGATTTTCATTTTTCGCTAAGCCATGTTCTTTTGTAATAATCATTTGTATTGCCATTGCCCGTCTTACTGATTCCTCTGTTGGCGTAGTAATGGCTTCATCATATGCATTTGTATGCAAAGAGTTACAATTATCTTGCAATGCCATAAGTGCCTGTAATGTTGTTCGAATATCATTAAAATCTATTTCTTGAGCATGCAAACTTCGCCCAGAAGTTTGGATATGATATTTAAGCTTTTGTGCACGGTCATTTGCACCGTATTTATCACGCATGACAACTGCCCAAATACGACGTGCTACACGGCCAATTACTGTATACTCCGGATCTAAACCGTTTGAGAAGAAGAATGATAAATTTGGTGCGAAATCATCAATATTCATACCTCGGCTTAAATAATATTCAACATACGTAAAGCCGTTTGCAAGTGTAAATGCTAGCTGTGAAATTGGGTTCGCTCCTGCTTCTGCAATATGATAGCCCGAAATAGAGACAGAATAGTAGTTACGCACTTTTTTGTCGATAAAATATTGTTGAATATCGCCCATCATGCGAAGCGCAAATTCCGTAGAGAAAATACATGTATTTTGCCCTTGATCTTCTTTTAAAATATCAGCCTGTACTGTACCACGCACAACCTGCAATGTTTTCTCACGCGTCTCTGTAAATTCTTCAACTGTTAATGGTCTTCCTAGTTCTTTTTCTCGTAATTGAACTTGTTGTTCAATAGCTGTATTCATAAACATCGCCAAAATAATTGGCGCTGGTCCATTAATTGTCATAGATACAGAGGTTGAAGGTGCACAAAGGTCAAAGCCTGCATAGAGCTTTTTCATATCCTCAAGCGTACAAATAGAGACGCCTGATTCACCAACTTTACCGTAAATATCCGGACGGTAATCAGGATCCTCGCCATAGAGCGTTACCGAGTCAAACGCGGTTGATAAACGTTTCGCATCATCATCTTTCGATAAATAGTGGAAGCGTTTATTTGTACGTTCTGGCGTACCCTCGCCGGCAAATTGTCGTTTCGGATCCTCTCCTTCACGCTTGAACTGGAATACACCTGCTGTATAAGGGAATTCTCCTGGTACATTTTCACGATATACCCAACGTAAAATTTCACCGTAGTCCACAAACTTCGGCAGTACAACTTTCGGTATTTTTGTGCCTGAAAGACTCGTTGTCGTTAAAATTGTACGAATTTCCTTATCGCGCACTTTGGTTACAAACTCATCCCCAGCATAAGCTTGTTTCAATGCTTGCCAATTATCTAAAATACGCTTCGATTCTGCTGTTAATTCATCTCGTACACCTTCCGCTAAAGAAGTAAGTGATGCAACAAGGGCATCATCTGGCGCCTTTTCCATTACTGCTGCGATGGCACCTTCTAATTGGAATAAGCGACGAGCAAATGCAACCTGCTGCTCTGTTTTTTTATGATAGCCACGCACTGTATCAGTTATTTCACGAAGATAATAGCGACGATCATTCGGAATAATAACATCCTGCTTTTGCGTTTTGGCAAATTGTTCATAACCTGTTTCCCAATCGCTTCCTGTTTTTTGGTTAATAATCTGAACCAATGCAGCAAATAACGCATTCGTTCCTTTATCATTAAATTGACTGGCAATCGTGCCGTAAACAGGCATTTTATCGATTGGTTCATCCCAAAGCTCTCGAGAACGTTGGTATTGCTTCTGTACTTGACGTAGTGCATCTTCTGAGCCTTTTCGTTCAAATTTATTGATGGCAATGACATCAGCAAAATCAATCATATCGATTTTCTCAAGCTGTGTCGGTGCTCCAAATTCGCTCGTCATTACATACATGGATAAATCAGTGAATTTTGTAATTTCTGCATCGCCTTGACCAATACCACTCGTTTCAACGATGATTAAATCATAGCCTGCCACACGTACAACATCCAATACATCGCCAATAGAAGCCGAAAGCTCCGTACGAGAACCACGTGTTGCTAAACTTCGCATATAGACACGATTATTGAAAATAGCATTCATACGAATACGATCTCCAAGTAAAGCGCCACCTGTTTTTTGCTTTGTTGGATCCACCGATAAAATTGCTACACGCTTTTCTGGGAATTCTTTTAAAAAACGACGGATAAGCTCATCCGTTAAAGAGGATTTACCAGCACCACCTGTACCTGTAATCCCTAAAATCGGTGTTCCTTTTGAGCGCTTACGTGCTTCCTCTAGCATTCTTTTCGTTTCTTCATCGTTATTCGATTCAGCTGCGGTTATTAAATTTGCTAAAATTTCTGGTGTTTCAGTTGTTAAAGCATCTAGCTTTTCTAAATAGTCACCAGTTGCAGTTGGAAAATCTGTACCTTTAATTTGCTCATTAATCATACCTTGCAGCCCTAATACACGACCATCTTCTGGTGAGAAAATACCTGCAACGCCGTAAGCATGTAATTCTTTAATTTCACGAGGCAAGATTACACCGCCACCGCCGCCGTATATTTTAATATGCGGTGCACCTTTCTCACGCAGTAAATCATACATATATTTAAAGTATTCCATATGGCCGCCTTGATAAGAAGATACAGCAATGCCTTGTGCATCCTCTTGAATCGCAGCATTGACGACTTCTTCTACAGAGCGATTATGTCCCAAATGAATGACTTCCACACCGCTCGATTGTAAAATCCGTCGCATAATATTGACCGAAGCATCATGACCATCAAAAAGACTTGATGCTGTAACAAAACGTACGTGATTTTTTGGACGATACACTTCTACCTTTGTCATATGAAACCCCTACTTTCTCCCCTTAGTAAATCTTTTCATCAATGTTTGCAATGATTTCATCATTTAAAAAGTACAAACACAGAACAATTTTGCTTCGTACCGATGCTTTGCTAGCAAGCAGTGAATCACTGTTAAATGCCAGCTTCCGACTCGTTCAAATGAAAAATCGACACATTGTATGGGCTTCTTGAGCCTAGTGAAATACCATCAGCTCTGCGCCATACGCCATTATGAAAAAAATCGGTAATTGCAATGTCGCATTATGCAATTACCGACAAACCCCTTTGGAACTTATTAAAACCCCTTAATGCCTGAAATGAACAATGTTGTTTGCATTTCAATATACTCGTCAAGCGTATGTTGACGGTGAAGCGCCCATTTGCGGAACGCCCAGCTTTGACCTTGAACAACTAAATTATTTGCTGCTAAATGAATTTGCTGATCAGTCATTGTTAGTTCCCCTGACTGTACGCACCGTTTTAACAATCGTTCAAAAGTGGCAACCATCTCAAACTCTTTACTAAAAACATAACGCTGTGCTTCTTTGGATAATGATTTCGTTTCCTGATACATGATTGTTAATTCATCTACCATGCTATCGATTTGTAAAAAATACTCACGAATCATTTCTTTTAACTCTTCTATCGTTCCTGCCTTTATCTCATAGCTTGATAGACGTTCCATCGCATGGTGGTAGATGCTATCACAAACGAGGTATAGTACATCTTCTTTTGTACGAATATATTCATATAATGTACCGATACTAAAACCTGCTGCTTTAGCGATTTCTCTTGTAGTAGCACGATGGAATCCTTTTTCTTTAAATAATTTAATAGCACCTTGAATCATTTGTTCTCGGCGAATGGCAATGAGATTTTCGTCTTTCACGGTTGACTGGACTTGGGGTCTTTTGTTCTTTTCTGTCATAAATTATTTCGTCAACATACGCGAGATAACAAGACGTTGAATCTCTTGTGTACCTTCGTAAATTTGAGTGATTTTCGCATCACGCATAAAGCGTTCTACTGGATAATCTTTCGTGTAACCATAACCACCAAAGACTTGAACTGCCTCAGTTGTGACGCTCATTGCTGTATCACCAGCCATTAACTTTGCCATTGCCGATGCCTTACCGTAAGGAAGATTGTTTGTCTCTAACCAAGCAGCTTGGTATGTAAGCAGACGAGATGCTTCAATTTGCGTTGCCATATCCGCTAATTTAAAGGACACACCTTGGTTTGCAGTAATTGGCTTACCGAATTGTACACGCTCTTTGGCATATTCAACCGCAGCATCTAAAGCACCTTGCGCAATTCCTACTGCTTGAGCTGCAATGCCGTTACGTCCACCATCAAGTGTTGTCATTGCAATTTTAAAGCCGTCTCCTTCAGCCCCAAGTAAGTTTTCTTTTGGTACACGGCAGTTATCGAAAATAATTTCTGTTGTCGGTGATGAACGAATCCCTAGTTTTTTCTCCTTTTTACCGACTGAAAAACCTGCAAAACCTGCTTCAACGATAAAAGCGGACGTGCCGTTTTTCGCTTCTGGGTCTGTTACTGCAAATACGATATATGTATCTGCTACGCCACCGTTTGTAATAAAAATCTTTGAACCATTTAGAATATAATCATCGCCATCGCGTTTTGCATACGTTCTCATACCACCAGCATCCGAACCAGAACCTGGCTCTGTTAAACCATAAGCACCGATATGTTTGCCTTCTGCCATTGGTCGCAGGTACTTTTGTTTTTGTTCTTCAGTACCAAATTTATATAGCGGCCAACCTGCTAAAGAAGTATGAGCAGATAATGTTACCCCTGTCGAAGCACATACACGAGATAATTCTTCAACAGCAATGACATAGGCAAGGTAGTCAAAGCCTGCACCACCATATTCTTCTGGCCACGGAATACCTGTTAAGCCTAATTCAGCCATCTTATCAAAAATGGCACGATCAAATTCTTCATTTTCATCGCGTTCTGCGGCTGTTGGTGCTACCTCATTTAAAGCAAAGTCGCGAATCATTTCACGTAATTGTTCATGTTCTTCTGTTAATTGAAAGTTCATTGTCCATTTCCCCTTTAATTTTAATGAAGTTCGCCTGTTCCTTTATTGAATTGCCTATAAATACGTGTGCATAAACTAAATTCTTTTACGAATGTTGGCACTCTATTAAATTAAATATTTACTAATCACTAGTTTTTGAATTTCACTTGTACCTTCGTAAATTTCTGTCACTTTAGCATCACGGAAATAACGTTCTACTGGATAATCCTCGGTGTAACCGTAGCCACCAAAAATTTGTACGGCTTCAATCGCTGTTTGTACAGCTGTTCGAGAAGCAAAGAGTTTTGCCATTGATGCCTCTGCTCCACATGGTAAACCTTTCGCACGTAAATCAGCTGCACGATACACAAGCAATTTTGCCGCTTCTACAGCCGTTGCCATATCGGCTAGCTTAAAGCCAACTCCTTGCTGTACGGCGATTGGTTTGCCAAATTGCACACGCTCTTTGGCGTATGCAGTCGCTGCTTCAAGAGCTGCTTCAGCGATTCCTAAAGCTTGTGCCGCGATTCCTATGCGCCCCACATCCAAATTTGCCATTGCGATTTTGAAGCCCTCTCCTTCTTCCCCTAGAAGGTTAGCGACCGGAATTCGACAGTTATCAAATGTTAATTGGACCGTACGTGAACCATGTAGCCCCATTTTGTGCTCATCCTTGCCTATAATTAGGCCCGGCGTACCCTTTTCAACAATAAATGCTGAAATGCCACGTGTTTTTGCAGCTTGATTAGTGGAGGCAAAAACGATATAAACATCTGCTTCGCCTCCGTTTGTAATAAATACTTTTGAGCCGTTAATGACATATTCATCACCATCACGTACTGCTTTTGACTGTAAAGAGCCTGCATCCGAACCCGCACTTGGCTCTGTTAAACAAAATGCCCCTAAATATTCACCTGCTGCTAGCTTCGGAACATAACGTTGTTTTTGCTCATCGTTACCAAAATAAATAATTGGGTTTGTACCTACAGACGTATGTACTGATAATATAACACCCATCACTGCGCTCACTTTTGATAATTCATTGATTGCGATAATATACGAAGTAAAATCCATCGCAGAGCCACCTAGTTCTTCTGGGGTTGTGATGCCCATTAAACCTAATTCACCCATTTGTGTAAGCAGTTCACGCGGAAACTCACCAGCCTCCATTCGTTCTACCCACGGTGCGATTTTCTCCTGTGAGAAATCGCGCACCATATCACGCATCATTAATTGCTCATCCGTAAATTGTAAATGCATCTATAATGTCACCCCTCTATGCTGTCACGTAGCATTACACATTAACATACTTTTAGCAAAAGCCCTCTAAATGTAACGCCTAGCTAAAGTAAGTTAAGACCTCGATGGCTAGCACAAATTTTATTGAGCCTGCACTCCAAAATCTGAACACCATTACGCCTAGGTGTAATTATTCTGAATATCCCATCCCCATAGGACTATTCGTAAACGTAAAAGCCTCTTCCTGATTTTTTACCTAGCCAACCTGCTGCTACATATTTGCGTAATAAAGGACAAGGTCTGTACTTACTATCACCTAGGCCCTCATGTAAAATTTCCATAATAGATAAACATGTATCTAAGCCGATAAAGTCTGCTAATGTTAATGGCCCCATCGGATGATTCATGCCCAGCTTCATCACATCGTCGATCGCTTCTTTCGATGCAACTCCCTCATATAATGCATAAATTGCTTCATTAATCATCGGCAGTAAAATGCGGTTTGCAATAAAGCCTGGGAAATCATTTACTTCCACTGGTGTTTTTGCTAACTTTACAGTCATTTCTTCCACAGCTTTGTAAACCTCGTCAGCCGTCGCTAAACCTCTAATAATTTCGACAAGCTTCATAACAGGTACTGGGTTCATAAAGTGCATCCCGATTACTTGCTCTGGCCGGTTTGTGACTGCTGCAATTTCTGTAATCGGCAGAGATGATGTATTTGTCGCCAGTATGGCGTGAGCAGGTGCAATTGTATCTAATTGCTTGAAAATGGATTGCTTCACTTCCATATTTTCAACTGCTGCCTCGATAATAATATCAACATCACTAGCATCCTTTAAATCTAGTGACATCTGAATGCGACTTAGAATAGCCATTTTTTCATCTGCTGTTTTACGACCCTTTTCAACATCACGTGTTAAGTTTTTTGTGATAACGCTTAATCCACGCTCAAAAAAGGATTGCTGTATATCATTCAATAACACGTCATAGCCAGCTTGTGCACAAACTTGCGCAATCCCTGAACCCATTTGCCCTGCACCAATTACCATTACTTTTTGAATTCCCATTATTCATGTCCCCTTTGTTTTGGTACTTCAATCATTATGGCATCGCCTTGCCCGCCACCTGAACAAATTGCCGCAATCCCGATTCCACCACCACGGCGTTTTAATTCATGTGCCAGTGTTAAGATAATGCGTGCACCGGATGCGCCAATCGGATGACCTAGGGCTACTGCACCACCGTTGACATTTACTTTTTCTGCATCAAGATTTGCCAACTGATTGCTAATAAGCGCTACTGCTGCAAAGGCTTCGTTGATTTCAATTAAATCGATGTCTGCTAATGATTTCCCCGTCTTTTTTAGTAGGCTGTTAATCACAAGACCTGGTGTTTGCGGGAAATTTTCTGGTTCAATTGCCAGTTCTGCATGACCGATAATGACAGCAAGTGGCTCTCTACCTTCCCGTATTGCGCGGTCTTCATTCATGATGACAAGAGCACATGCGCCATCATTGACACCTGGTGCATTGCCTGCTGTTATGGAACCATCCTTTTCAAAGGCTGGCTTGAGCTTAGAGAGCACTTCCTGCGTAGTGCCAGGTCTTGGTGCTTCGTCGGTATTGACTACAAGCGGATCACCCTTACGTTGTGCGATTTGTACAGGCACAATCTCCTCGGCAAAATAACCTTGTTCAATGGCTGCAATCGCACGTTCATGACTGCGGACAGCCCACGCATCTTGTTCTTGACGACTTAAGGAAAATTCACCTGCTGCCTTATTACCGTAGCTCCCCATAGGTGGTCTTGCCTGATTAAAGGCACAAGTTAAACCGTCATAAAGCATGCCGTCTACCATTGTTGAATCGCCCATTCGTAAACCTGTGCGACCATTTTGAAGATAATACGGTGCATTTGACATCGATTCCATACCACCAGCAATCATTACTTCTTCGTCCCCTAAACGAATTAACTGATCGGCTAATGTTACTGCGCGCATCCCCGACGCACAAACTTTATTAATCGTTTCAGTTTTGACTGCTACTGGTAATTCTGCCTTCAGTGAAGCCTGTCTTGATGGTATTTGTCCTTGCCCACCTTGTAAAACTGACCCTAAAATTACTTCACCTACTGCATCTGGAGCGATATTTGCCTTTTCCAATGCGCCTTTAATGGCGATAGCACCTAAGTCACTGGCGCTAAGAGTGGAAAGTGAACCACCAAATTTACCAAATGCCGTTCTTGCTCCTGCTAATATTACAGCTCTATTCAAGTAAAACACCCCTTTTGTTTTACGTTACTCGAAGAAGTATCAAAGCGATCATTGTTGACTGAACGCTCGCTCGACTCTTCTCGATAAAAAATGGGAGTTTTTTAATAACTCCCATTTCCAATTAATCTTATTCTACAAAACAATTAATTATTGTGCAATTTATATTTTTCAGATAAAGAAAATATTTCTACAATAATTATCATTTCTCTGCGTTTAGCTCTTCATTCTTGTCTTGCTCTTGTGAGTCAACAGATGCTACCACTTCTTCTAGCATTTCTTCTGTTAGTTCATCAACATTGTCTGCAACAGTTTTCACTTTTTCCCCAAACACAGAGCGTTCTAGTAATTCTGCTACATCGAATGTGCTGATAGTATCTTCAACCTCTTTTGCCTTTGTACCGTCCTCTAACATCGTTAAACAGTATGGGCATCCTGAAGAAATAACTGAAGCATTCGTTGCTAACGCCTGCTCTGTTCGTGCTACATTGATGCGATTGCCAACATGCTCTTCCATCCACATTAAGCCACCACCTGCGCCACAGCACATGGCTGTTTCACGATTGCGTTCCATTTCCACCAGCTTCACACCTGGAATGCCTCGTAAAATTTCACGTGGCGCATCGTAGACATCATTGTAACGACCTAAATAACAAGAGTCGTGGAAGACAATTGTTTCCTCTACTTCATAGTTCAGTACTAAACGATTTTCTTCAATCAATTGATTTAGTAATTCCGTATGGTGATAGACTTCGCCTTTCCAACCAAAATCTTGATATTCATTTTTAAAGATATTATATGCGTGCGGATCAATTGTGACGATTTTCTTTACATCATTTTTCTCAAACTCATCAATATTGGCTGTTGCCAACTCTTGGAATAAAAATTCATTTCCTAAACGACGTGGTGTATCCCCTGAGTTTTTCTCTTTATTTCCTAGAATTGCAAACTTCACGCCCGCTTCGTTCATTAGACGGCAGAAAGCTAAAGCAATTTTTTGAGAGCGATTATCAAAAGCACCCATAGAGCCTACCCACAACAAGTACTCCATTTCCTCGCCTGATTTTTTCAGTTCCTTCACGGTTGGAATATGGATTGTTGGGTCTAAATCACGCCAGTTTTCTTTTTCTTTTCGATTTAGTCCCCAAGGATTTCCTTGGCGTTCAATGTTTGTCATTGCTCGCTGTGCATCTGAGTTTACTTTTCCTTCCGTCATCGTTAAGTAGCGACGTAAGTCAATGATTTTATCGACATGCTCGTTCATAACAGGACATTGATCTTCACAGTTACGGCAAGTCGTACATGCCCAAATCTCTTCCTCGGTAATGACATCCCCGATTAATGATGGACTATAAATATCCTCAATTACTGCCCCTTCAGCACCTGCTGCCATTGCAAGCTGATTGCCCTTTGTATTTGCAAAAAATTGATAAGGCACCCACGGTTTTTGCTTTGTTACAACCGCACCCGTAAATGTTAAATGATCCCGAAGCTTGACGATTAAATCCATTGGTGAAAGCATTTTGCCAGTTCCTGTTGCTGGGCACATATTTGTACAACGGCCACATTCTACACAAGAATATAAATCTAGCATTTGTTTTTGCGTAAAGTCTTGAATACGTCCTACCCCGATAGATGGGATATCGTCTTCACTTTCAGCATTTTCACCAGCTTCCTCAAGCGCCTCGAAGTCGATTGGCGTTAACGTACCTGTGCGATCTAAGCGGTTCATATACACATTGATAGGGCTGACAATCAAGTGGAAATGCTTCGATTGCGGTACATAAATTAAAAACGTTAATAATATTAATAAATGAGCCCACCATGCTATATAGAAAACAGTTGCTGCTGCAGACGTTGGTAAAAAACTAAAAATTGCTGCAATGCTAGAAGCAACAGGCTCTGTGTACGTTAAACCTTCGCCATGCCAGATAAGACCCATACCGTTTGCCAGCAATGTTGAAAGCATTAAGCCACCAATAAAAATCAATACAAGACCATTTTTCCAGCCTCGTTTTAGACGTACTAGTTTTTCCACATAGCGACGATAAAATGCCCAGACAACCGCCACTAAAATCATTAATACTACTAGCTCTTGGAAGAATGTGAATACACCATAGAACATGCCAAGTGGTAAATGAGAGCCTGGTACTAACCCCTTCCAAATTAAATCGATAGCCCCTAACTGAACCATTAAGAAACCATAAAAGAACATCACGTGAATTAAACCACTTTTAGGATCCTTTAACAGCTTATTTTGACCAAACACATTCACCATTAAATAACGAATGCGTTCTTGGACACTTTCATCAAACTCAACCTTTTTCCCCAATTGCACAAATTTATAGCGTGTTTTTAACAGATAGATAAATAACCCTACTGCATAAAGCACAACCACGACTGTTAGAACAATGTTTGCAATTACTAATGGACTCATGGTTGGTCCCCCCTTTAGTTTGTCGTAAATTTTCTCTCTTTGTGTTAATATTTCTAGCTCAAACGTAAATGTATGACATTTCACCACTATATCCACATTCTAATAAATGAGTGAGCATTCAGTCAACATAAAACGAAAAAATTTCTGATAATTTTATATTCTTACATTTTATAAGCAAAAAAGCTACCCTGATTTTTACTTTCGGAGTAGCTTTTTGGCATTTGAATTTATCGTTTTATCTTACAATTACTTGTATTCATCGTCATAAATTCCACTTAAAATATTTATTTTAAAAATGGTTCTTTTTTTGCATCGTTAGGCTCAAATCTTTTGTTTATTTGCTGTTATGCGTTGCTGCCTTCTTCTCTACTTAAGTTATTTTTTAAAGACATTGCCACTACGAATATATTCAATATCAGGTAAGTTTAAACGTGCATTCACAACACGTGCTGCGGCAAATAAATAATCTGATAATCGATTTAAATATTTTTGTACAATAGTCGGTACATCTTCAATTTCTTTCATTAGCGTTACCATTTGGCGCTCTGCTCGGCGTGCAACTGTACGTGCGATGTGTAATGTTGCAGCGGCCGGCGCTCCACCAGGTAAGATAAATTTCTCTAATGGTGGCGCTTCGTCTGACAATGCATCTATACGCGCCTCTAGTACTTCAATCGGTGCTTCCGTTAACTTATAATGACGTTCCTTCATAACATTTGCTAAATCACCGCCTGCATCAAAAAGCTCATGTTGAATCGTTTCTAAATCCACTAAAATATCTTTAAATAACGCGCGATCTAATTCACTAACAGCCTTGCCGATAAATGAATTTAATTCATCAATTGCCCCGTATGTTTCCACACGTAGACTATCTTTGTCGACACGCCCACCAATTAAGCTTGTTTTCCCTGTATCGCCTGTTTTTGTGTAAAGTTTCATCTTGTTCCACTCCTATGCTTTATTTTTATAATTTTGAATTGCTTGCACCGTCGTCTCATAAACACCTTTACCAATAATCTTACCAACAGCCGTAATCGGTCCACCATAGCGCATTTCCTCACCCTTTTGCGTTGCCGCAATAAGCAAACTATCGGTCGCAGTACCAGTCGCAATCGTATCAGTTAAATGATCCCGAATGTTTTCTGATTGTAAAGCCTTTGTTTTAGCTTCATTTGCAGTCATCAATGCTTGAAAAAATGCCTCTTCCGATAAACAGCCATTGATGACAACCCACGTATTGATAGTACCAATATATGGCGTATCCTGCCGTTCGTGTGTACGAGAGACATCTACAGCATTGCCAACACCTGCTGTTACCACAACAAACACACTCCCAAAGGCAGTGCTATATTCATTAAGTGCAAACAGTTGTGTAGGAACAGCCGTTAACATAACAACTGTGCTTGTCGGTGAAAAATGCTCCCTTTGTAAAAAGTCCGCAACTTCTTGTTTAACATCACTAATAACATAATCTCCTGGTACTGAACGATTTAATAGACAGTCATACCATCCTATACCGGGATTATGAACAGCCGAAGAAACGGTTTTTAAAGGAATGGTTGATTTTAGTTGAATATAATCTGGCGTTACTCGAAAGTCTTCTTTTACGATGTCAGCGCGTTGCTGATATTCATTGGTTGATGGCATAATTGTAATTTGCGGTTTCGGTATTTCAGGGTGGGCATAGGTTGTTACCCGTGCCTGATATACATCCTCAATTTGTGAAGCTATTAACACCTTATGTGGTACACCTAAAGCACGTACAGAGCCACTCTCCATTAACAATAATTCATCACAATAAAGAGAAGCTAAATTCATGTCATGTAGCACCATAATAACTGTTAAACCGCACTCGATTGCTTCCTTACGCACCATATCCAAAAGTTGACGTTGATGGGCAATATCTAAGTGATTGGTCGGCTCATCTAGCAATAATACTTCTGCTGTTTGCGCCAAAGCTTGCGCTACAAAAACCCGTTGTTGCTCGCCGCCCGATAGAAATTCCATCGATGTATGCTCATAGCGTGCTACGCCTGTTTGATCCATGGCATATTGAACAGCTCGTTCATCCTGCTCTGACCAATTGGAAAAAAAACCAGTTTGATGCGGATAACGACCGAGCGATACCGCTTCCCTCACGGTATTTGAAAATGCATTGGCATGTAATTGTGGTAAGACGGCCATCTTTTTCGCCAGCGCGCGTGGACTATAGTGTTTAATATTTTTGCCATCTAAAAAAACCGTTCCTGCTGTTGCAGGCAATAGACCACTAATGACTTTCAATAATGTCGATTTACCACTACCATTCGGTCCTAAAATGCCAAGGATTTTCCCCTTTTCAACGGTAAAACTAACATCTTTGACGATAGGTACGTCCTCATAGCCACCCGATAGGTGTTCAACGATAATCATACACGTACCCCCTTGCTTCTACGTTGCTTATAGAAAATATAAGAAAAGACAGGAGCACCGATAAATGCAGTAATAACGCCTATTGGTAATTCCCGAGGGATAATGATCGTTCGCGCCACTAAATCACAAATAATTAGCAATGTTGCGCCGTTGATAAATGATAACGGCAATAGATGACGGTGATCAGAACCCCAAATCATGCGTGTCATATGTGGCACAACTAAACCGACAAAACCGATTGTGCCAGAAACAGCAACAGCCGCACCAGTCAGCATGGAGCCCCCTACTAAAATTAAATATTTACTACGCTTTACATTGACACCTAAATGCTTTGCACGTTCTTCTCCGTATAATAGAACATTGAGCTCTCGTCTTTGCGTCCACAGAATAGCAGAGCCTATGACAACAAATGGTGTAATCATCTGCACATACGGCCAGCCCCGCATCGAAACTGAACCAAGCAACCAGCCTATCACTTGGCGGAGCTCTTCTCCTGATAATGCAATCATTAAGGATATAAGAGATCCTAAAAAAGAACTAAAAATAACGCCTGTTAAAATAAGTGTTTCCATTTTCAGTGCACGGTCGACTATTCTGGCAAAGCTCATGACAGCTACCATTGTTAGTACCGCACCCACCATACTAAGCGTTGGTAATGCATACAACCCGACAACCGGTATCGAGATACCAAAAAATAATGTCACCACAGCACCTACTGACGCTCCCGAAGATACACCTAGCGTATAAGGGTCTGCCAATGGATTCTTTAACAACCCTTGGAAGGCTGCCCCTGCAATCGCCAACGATGCGCCAACAAGTCCTGCCAGCAATACGCGTGGCAACCTAATTTTCCATAAAATATTAGCGGCTGTTTCATCTGCCGCCCTATTCCAAAATACTTCAAATGGAATATGAACCGAGCCTATTGATACGCCACACCAGATGCTAACAAGAAGTAACGTAATGGCTGTAATATAGGCTAATAATGCTCTACTCACTCGAAAGCCTCTGGATAGATGGCTTTCGCTAACTCTTCAAGCCCATCTGCTAAACGCGGGCCTTGACGACTTGTTAAATTTTCATCTACTTGTACAATTGCTTTATTTTTTACAGCTGTAATAGTATCAAAGCCTGCACGTTGTGGAATTTTCGTTAAAATATTTGGCACATAATCGTATGTGACAACGATGACATCTGGATTTTTTGTAATAATTTGCTCCGCATCAATTTTGAACCAACCAGTTGTATCGGCTGCAATATTTTCAGCATGAATCATATTTAGCATTTCCTGCATAAATGTATCCTTACCAGGTGTGTAGATTTCAGGCTCATCTGACGTTTCGACAAAGACTTTCTTTGGTTCCACATCCTGCAATTTCGCTTGGATTTCTTCCACTTTGGCTTTCATATTAGCAATAATTTTTTGTGCCTCCGGTAACTTACCAGTTGCGCGTCCTAATTGCTCAATCGTCGTATAAGTTTCATTAAAATCGCTTGCATTCGCCACTACAAATACCTTTACACCTGCTGCCTCAAGCTGCTCCATCGCTCCATCTAAAGAAGCCATTCCTGATTCATGAGCAAACACAATATCTGGCTGTAAGGCGATAATTTGTTCAATATTGAACTCCATACTGCCGACTTTTTCTTTTTTAGCTGCCTCCGGTGGATAATCATCATAATCATTGACGCCGACAATTTCGTCATCTAGGCCAAGCCCAAATAATATTTCTGTATTACTCGGAATAAGAGAAACAATTTTTTCAGGCGGTGCTTCTAGCACGATATCTTTGCCAGTAGCATCTTTTATTGTCACTGGAAATGTTGCTTCTTCTTGTTTGGTTACTTGTTGCTCCTGCTGCTCTGATGCAGATTGCTCGTTTTTCGGTTGTGCTCCACATGCTGCAAGTAAACCCATTGCCAAAAATGCTGATAATCCTATCTTCCAATACTTTTTCATTGTGAATCCTCCTTAGATTGTATGTGCATTTTTTAGCTCTGTTAACTTGATTGATCGATAGTATAGGGATTGTCATTATTAAATATGGAGATTGCTCACCTTTATTTTCAATGGTTATCGATAGTCGCCTTACAAAACATAAAAAAAGCCCTCGTCCATTTAACGAGAGGCGGGCTTGCACAAAAAAACCACCATCCTATCCTCGTAGGCTGAAATGTAATGTTCTATAAAGGCAGGTCTCCTGGCTCGTGCTCCAAATGCTTTTTCATGCCTTCCCAAAATAGCTTTCAGTGGCATCCATTGAAAAAACTCACACTTACAGTGGCGGGACCGCATCGGAATTACACCGATTTCCCTTTTCACTTTACTTAAGTAAAGAACCTTTATAATATTCAGTTGATTTTATTATACATGAAAATAGAAATAGGGAACGATAAAAAAAGTGACACCATTCTATGTGCTTCAAAAATTGTGTGCGTGCCTGACACCCTAAAGACGGTAGATAAACTCACAAAAATTTGAGTTTATCTACCGTCTGAAAACTTTCTAAAAAGGCTTATTTCCTTACATAATATCTGAAAAATACTGGACCGTTTTCATGGGTGCGCCAATTTCGCGTAATGCCCATGTATTTTCTAAATATATATCTGCTAGCTTTTCGTATTTGCCACCAAATTTAGCTGCCCATTCGACTGCTACTACACTTTCATAGAGATGAGCCATTTTTTCGGCTACTCCCTTTGCCTCGTATGATTTAGTAGCTTCATCCAGACGACTAAATGTTTGTAATGTACCTTCTAATTTCGCTAGTTGCTCTTCCACAATTTGCACTAATGAGCCATTTGCTAATTTAATCAACCGCTCGTGCATTACTCGTACAAATAATTCATGGGCAAAATATTTATCGACTAAGCGAATAAGCTCTAATGCTAAAATATTCGCTGTACCTTCCCACACCGTAAGTACTTGCGCATCTCTAAGCAAACGAGGCGTAACAAAATCTTCAATATAGCCATTTCCCCCATGTAATTCAATCGCTTCGCTTGCATAATGTACCGCTTGTTCAGCCGTTTCTTTCTTCATAATGGCGATATTCAAGCGATTAAGAATCATATCCTGCTCATCGCCCTGACCACTCGTTACCCTGTCATACAATTGAATAAGGTCGAAAACAGTAGCCACTTCTACATGGACCTTCGCCGCATATTTCCCTAGTGTATCTTGAATCATAGGATATTGAATTAAAGGTTGCCCAAATGCATTCCGATTAGTCACATAATGCTTCGCCTCTAAAAATCCGCGACGCATAATACCGATAGAAGCCACTGCATTGCAAATTCTAGATAAATTAAGCGCCTCTAGCATATAATAGATTCCTTTATTTGGTTCTCCAACGACATATGCTAACGAACCATCCAACTCTACCTCACCTGATGGCACTGCTCTCACACCGAGCTTATCTTTTAAACGACGAATGCGAAGGTTGTTTATCTTACCATTGTCTAGACGCCAAGGGACCGCAAATAATGTTAAACCTTTCGAACCTGTAGATGCGCCCTCAATGCGTGCTAAAACCATTGCCACACCACACATTCCTACATTTGATGCAAAATATTTTTCTCCGTACATAAGATAATGCTGTCCATCTTGTCTAGCCTTTACAATATTTGCGCCAACATCTGAACCACCTTGCCGCTCTGTTAAAAATGTTGCTCCCTCATATAGCTCTGTATCTCCTGTTGCACAAACATGTGGTAAAAATCGTTGCTTCAACTCTTCACTTGCATAATGATCCAGCAAATAGGCTGTTGCCATCGTTAACGTGACGGGGCAATAGAAGCCTGGCTCCGCATGAGATAGTAAATAGCCTTGCGCAAAGCTATAGACATAATTCCCCTTCCTACCTAACTGCGGAATGTTCTTATGCACATAGCCTACAATTCCCGTGTTGTATGTTTCTTCAATGGTTTTTTTGTAGCCTTCATTGACCCAAACTTCCGAAACTTCCTCACCATATGCATTATAGCGTTGCAATCGAGGTTCGCCCTCTCGATCAGTATGCTTCGCCCTTACGTCAATAGCACCTGCACAAAGCTCACCAAAATTCGTTAATTCTCGCTTAGCATAGACGAATAACTCTTTATCTAGCATCATGTCTAATAGTTGATGGAGCGTCTCATCCTCTGTGAAAAAATTAGTGGTCTGTCTTGCATCCTGCTGTAGCACTTTCATAGCTATCTCACCCCTTGTTCCTTCAATGATTGTTTAAGTATTTTCCCGGAAGCATTTCTCGGAAGCGCTTCCACGCGTTCAAATAGACGTGGAATTTTATATTTTGCTAGATGCTCCTCTAAATACGCCTTAAGTGCGCTCTCATCAATCTCTATCTTTGTAGCATACACAGCCTTTACGGTTTCGCCCCACTGCGGATGTGGAACTCCGATAACAGCCACCTCAAATATGCCGTCATAGCTTAAAAGCAAATCTTCAATCTCTTTCGGATATATATTGACGCCGCCTGAAATAATCACATCTTTTTTTCGATCAACAATCCAAATAAAGCCGTCTTCATCTTTCCGCGCTAAATCTCCCGTTTTCAACCAACCATCCACAAACGCTGCCTTTGTAGCGATTTCATCTTTGTAATAGCCCATCATGTTGCCTTCACCGAATAACACAATCTCCCCGACCTCATTCACACCAACTTCTTCCCCACTATCGTTAATAATGCGTAGCTCCGTACCGAGTGGTGCACGTTGACCAATACTCCCTGCTTTCGCTATATGCTCTTGCCCGAACATTAAAGAACCACTTGGCCCAGCCTCTGTTAAACCATAAACACATGTTAGATTTTCTGTTCGAAAAGCTTTTTGTATATGACGAATTTCATTTTGTGATAATGGTGCCCCTCCGTAAACCCACCATTTCATTGAAGATAAATCTGCCGTTTGCAGTCTCTTTGTTTGAGCAGTTAATAAGTAAGCGACTGGTGCCCCGAAAAAATGCGTCGTCTTTTCTTGTTCTACCATGTCTAGTAACAAATCTGGTGTAAAGGTTGGCGTTAATACATTTGTGGAGCCAACAAGGACGCCTGCCATTAAAAATAAATGTAATGGGGCTGAATGCGTTAACGGCATCATAAGAAGAATACGGCTTGCAGGCTTTACTTCCATTTCCACGGCAATCATCTGTGCTACTGTTAATATATTACGATAGCTAAATAGCACACCCTTTGGTTTTCCTGTTGTGCCTGAAGTATATAAAATCGTTGAGGCATCCTCTTCATTTAGCTGGCAATCTATTGTTTGTGTACTTGCATGTTGTATTAACGTCTCATAATGAAGCCACCCTGCCTCCATATGACCCGTCTTAATCTTTAAAGGCACGACGTTGATATGCTCGACAGTAGCAAATATAGCTTCATGTACTAAAATGGCTTTAGCCTCAGCATGCTGTGCAACATACTCAACCTCCTGCAATGTAAATTTGGCATTTACAGGAACGACAATAGCGCCTATACGCTGAATCGCAAAATAACTAACAACAAACTCTACAACATTAGGCATAAAAATAATCACTTTATCATTTTGGCGAACACCCTGTTCCATCAAAGCATGACCAAGTCGCGTCACTTGCTCATCTAATTCGCGGTAAGTCACGCTTTTCCCATGACAAACAACAGCTTCTTTCATAGGGTACTTTCGGGCATTTCGCGCTAACAAATTTGAACTATTCATCGTGCATCTCTCCCTTTAAAGTCAATAATTTTTCACTAAACATGCCATGTAATTGCTGTAATTCCTTTTTCATTTGTGTAAGCTCAGCTATTTTACTCTCAATTTCTTGTATTTTTTGATTTCCGTATGCCACAGTTCGTTCCAATTGTTGAATCCCTGAACGATCAAAATCAAAGAGCAACACCATCTCCTTGATTTCTTCCAATGAGAAACCATAACGCTTTCCTCTAAAAATAAGCTTGAGCTTCGCCATTTCCTTTTTGGAAAAGGTTCGTTGATTCGTAGAAGATCGATGTGGACTTAGTAGCCCCAACTCCTCGTAATAACGAATCGTACGTGTAGAAACATTAAATTGCTTCGCTACTTCCTGAATCGTTTTCAAAACCAACTCCCCCTTCACAATTTTTCATCAGTATATCATTAACGTTAACGTCAACTTCAACAGAAAATTAGAAATAAACAGAAAAATACATACACAAAACACAAAAAAAAAACGGTGCCAGTCACTCAAACAATTCTCAAACAATTTTGTTCGTAAAAACAGAAAAAACCCCGACACGCAATTGTGTCGGGGTGATAATCATGTACATTACATTTTTTCTGGTGCAGATACGCCAATTAGACGTAGTGCGTTGGCAATCGTTGTACGAACAGCTGTAATCAGTGCTAAACGCGCTTCTGTTAGCTCTTTATTCGATGCATCTAACACTTTTTCAGCGTTATAGAAGCTATGGAATGCAGCTGCTGTTTCTTGAATATAGTTAGCGATACGGTGTGGTGTACGGTGTTTTGCAGCATCCGCCACTACTTTCGGGAAATCACCAATTTTTTTCAATAAATCAATCTCTTTTTCAGCAGTTAACAGGCTTAAATTTGCTGTTGAAGTAGCGAAGCCTTGTTCTGTCGCTGAACGTAAAATAGAAGAAATACGCGCATGTGCATATTGTGCATAGTACACTGGGTTTTCATTTGATTGTGAAACCGCTAAGTCAAGGTCAAAGTCCATATGTGAATCACCAGCTGTTTTCACAAAGAAGTAACGCACAGCATCTAGACCAACCTCTTCCACAAGCTCACGCATCGTTACAGCATTCCCTGTACGTTTGGACATTTTGAATTTCTCGCCGTTTTTGTATAACTGCACCATTTGGATAATTTCCACTTCTAGTGTGTCACGGTCATAGCCAAGTGCTTGAATAGCCGCTTTCATACGTGGAATATAGCCGTGGTGGTCTGCTCCCCAAATGTTAATTAGTTTATCGAATCCACGAACAATTTTATCCTCATGGTAAGCGATATCTGGTGTCAGATATGTGAAAGAGCCATCGTTTTTAATTAGTACACGGTCTTTATCGTCACCGAATGTTGTTGAACGGAACCAAGTCGCACCGTCCTCTTCAAATACATGACCATTCGCTTTTAATTTATCTAATGCTACTTCGATTTTGCCGTTGTCATATAATGATGTTTCAGAATACCACACATCAAAATTCACGCGGAAGTTCGCTAAGTCTGTTTTTAATTTATCTAATTCTAAAGCAAGACCATGTTGACGGAAAAATGCAAAACGTTCTTCATCCGGTTTTGATAAAATCGAATCGCCATGCTCGCTCGCTAATTTACCTGCAATGTCGATAATATCTTGACCATGATAGCCATCTTCAGGCATATCAGCAGCAAGGCCTAATGCTTGCTTATAGCGCGCTTCCAGCGAATAAGCCAAGTTATTAATTTGATTACCAGCATCGTTAATATAGTACTCACGAGATACAGCATAACCAGCCATATCTAAAACATTACACAATGAATCCCCTACAGATGCTCCACGTGCATGACCTAAGTGTAGGTCGCCAGTTGGATTTGCTGAAACAAATTCAACTTGCACTTTTTCACCAGCTCCTGCGTTAGAGCGACCATAATCAGCACCTTGTTCAAGGATAGCTGTTACAACTTCTGTTAAGAAATCTTTACGAACAGTTATATTCATAAAACCAGGACCTGCGATGTCGATTTTTTCGATATCAGTTCCTGCTGTTTCAAGGTTTTCTAAAATTGCCTCTGCAATTGCACGCGGTGGCTTTTTCGCTAATTTCGTTAATTGCATGGCAATATTTGTTGCATAATCACCGTTTGCTTTGTCTTTTGGTGTTTCAAGGTGAATCGTTAACTCTGTGCCAGCTTCGACTAAGCCTGCTTTGTCAACAGCCTGCGCAATTGCCGTTTTAATGGCTTGTTGTACTTGTTCTACTGCGTTCATCATTGTACCTCCGTAAATGTAATGTCTAATGTATAATTGCCAACGCTTTGTCCACCCATTAATAAATCGTATTGCACATGAAAATCTCCGCACATTTCATGTCTAGTAAATAGCATGTTTTTTGTTTGTGTTACGAGTGGCATCGAACCTAATTCACTTTCATAATGGCCAATTTGTTGTTCAAAAATATTGAGTGGTAAGCGCATTTTGACTGCTCCAGCGCGCATAATAAGTGCCCGTTCCGTGTCTAACTTCATCGTCGTGCGGATTGTTTTATCATCCTGCATCTCTTCATATTTTAAATATAGGGAATCTGCTTTATTGATTAGCTGCCCATCCAACCACATTTCCAAGGTTTCGGACTCCCCATCAATCGGACGAATCGTCGAAATGAGCTTAATGTTCACTTGCGATTTTATTTCGTTCACCTTCATGGACGCTCCCTTTTAATCTTTTTACTATAACCTTTTTATTATAGGATAAATGTCCGCTTTTTTTCAAGATACAAGTGCGTATTGTTTTCAAGCATTGGCAGAGAAAGTGAAAAGATTTACTATTATCTATATATGTTCGAGAAAGGAACTACTATTAATAGATGTTACTTCATATTTATGTCAGCTTTTGTATTACCTTTACTTTAATTATTTTAACGTATTGGCCATTTACTCATCCGACTCGAAGAAAATCATTTATCAAAGATTTTAAACCAATTTTAGTCGGCATTATTTTTGGTATGACAGGCCTTGTATTAAGTGCTATATCGTTACGTTTTTTACAAGGGACGCTTATAAACATTCATATTGTACCGCTACTATACAGTGGGCTGATTGGTGGTCCGTGGTCAATTATTATAAGCGGTGCAATTATGGGGGTAGGGAGTCTATATATCATTCCTACACAATCTTTACTGTCCATATCAAGTTTATCAAACATTAATTTAATCGTTCTTTCGATTATCCTTGCCTTTGTCGCTTGTAAAAAGCCTATTACACTTCACACTTTAACAACTTATTTTTTTAGTGTCATGGCAGAAATTATTGTAATGCTTGTACTAGCAATCTGCATGCCACCTATACTGAAAATAGAGACCATTTTAGGATTCATTGCCTATGCCCTATTTACATTTTTTACAATTTTCACTGTTATTACACGTTTACAAGCAACTAGTGAAAAAGTACAGCTCATTTATCGACTTAAGGAAAAAGACTATTTAACACAACTACCAAATAATTTGGCGATACGATCATTTGCACAAGAAATGGTACTAGAAACGGACAATTTTTCTGTACTCCATTTTGATGTCGACAATATGAAAGATATAAATATTAAGTATGGCCATTTAGCTGGTGATGGGATTATTAAGCAACTCGCTACCATTATTCATCATTATATTGAAACGAAAAACGGAATGGCCGCACGTGTTGCTGGTGAGGAGTTTTATATTATTTTAAAAGATGCCCCACCTGCTATCGCCCTCTATCATGCTGAAAAACTAAGACATGTAATTGCACATCACTCTTTTAAAATTAATGACAGGCAAACTACGCCATTGACGGTTTCTATTGGTATTAGTTCAAGTCCCGATAACGCTGTAGACTTTGATGAACTTACCATTATCGCCACACAGGTTACTACAGAAGTGAAAGCTTTAGGTGGCAACCAAGTAGTACATGCCAACAATAGTGAATTTCATAAAGGATGCTAATGTTAGGTCCTCTATACCAGAAACTGCGAAACTTTGCGATATTTGCAAACGTCTTGCAGTTTCTTTTTATGTGCCATGCTAGCAAACATTGACAGATATTAACTCTAATACTACATTTATATTATTATTTTAGAATTTTCAAATTGTTCAAAGAAATGAGGTATACTTTATGCTATCGCTTGAAAAAATCCAAGCTGCCAAACTGAAAGTCGCACCTTATATTTATGAAACACCTGTTATTCGCTTGCAAGGACTCGATAATTTATTACATTGCAACGTTTCGATAAAAGCCGAAAATATGCAAAAAACCAACTCTTTTAAATTGCGTGGGGCTCTTAACAAACTGCTGTCGATGCCAGTTGAACAATTACAACATGGCGTTGTGGCAGCTTCCTCCGGTAATCATGGCAAAGGTGTGGCTTTTGCGGCTCAACTATTAAATATTCCAGCAACCATCGTTTTACCCGATTCAGCGCCATCTGTTAAAGTCGAAGGCATACGAGCCCTTGGTGCACGTATTGTCCAATGTACGCTTGCCGAAAGACATCAAGTGACTGAAGCCCTAAGCTTAGAACATGGTTATGCCATTGTGCATCCTTATGATGATTACGATATTATGGCGGGGCAAGGGACAGTAGGATTGGAAATTTTAGAACAGTTCTCTCAGGTAAGTGCAATTGTTGTTCCTATTGGTGGTGGTGGTCTGCTAAGTGGTGTCGCAACTGCGGTAAAATCTTTAGCACCACATATTAAAATTTTTGGTGTTGAACCAGCCGTCGTCCCTCGCTATTCAGAAAGTATTCAAGTTGGTAAAAGATTACTATTAGCTGAACAACAATCGTTAGCGGATGCTCTATTAACTTTACAACCTGGGGAGCGAAACTTCCCGATTGTTGAAAAATTAGTTGATGACATTGTGCGTGTAGACGAGGCTTCCATACTTAATGGGATGAAAACATTGCTACTAGAAGGCAAAATATTAGCTGAACCCTCCTCTGCCATCGGGATAGGAGCAGCTCTTCGAGGCAATTTACCGATTACGAAAAACGACCATGTTTGCTTCCTTATTTCAGGTGGCAATATTGGGCTAAATCAATTACAACGTTTATAAGGAGGAACTTATTATGAAGAAAGTTTTGATAGAACAAGAGCCAATCGGGCATTATACACCAGGCATGATTAGTAACGGGAATTTATATATTTCGGGGCAAACTTCAGTCGATCCAGCTACAGGCAAACCTCCAACTGGTGGCATTCACGCTGAAACATTCATGGCGCTTCAAAAGATGGAAGTCGTGCTTCAAGCAAGCGGTCTTACGAAGGAGGCTGTTGTTATGTGTCGCGTCTATATAACATCTGCTGATTTATGGGCGGACGTAAATGAAACTTATGCACAATTTTTCGGTAGTCATAAGCCTGCCCGCGCCATTATCCCAATTAAAGAATTAAGCCATGGCTGCTTAATTGAATTAGAGGCAATTGCAGAACTTGAAGGTTAGTGCTATGTAATTAATAAGAAAAAGCAATCAAAAAATTGTTTGAGTGCCAGGCACTCAAACAATTATACAATCCCCATTTCTTTTCCTATTTTCTTAATTTTACTAATGACCATATCGAGCTGCTCTATTGTATGTGTAGCCATTACCGTTATACGCAACCGACTTGACCCTTTCGGCACTGTTGGTGGTCGAATCGCTGGAATAAAGACACCTTCATCCAGTAGTTTCGCAGAAAACTGCATGGCTTCATGAGAACCACCAATGATAAGAGAAATAATAGGTGTTTCCCCTTCTTTCATTACAAAACCAGATTCCTCTAATTTCAATCGTAAGTACTGCGCATTTTTCAGCAATTGCTTTCTCCGCTCGGGCTCATTCTGTATGATGGAAATGCCTTCTCGCGCTGCTTCAATCGCACTTGGCGATAAAGCTGTTTGGAAAATAAAAGATCGGGCGTTATTTAACAAATAGTTCTTAGCAATGGATGATGTCGATACAAATCCACCCTCTGCACCAATCGCTTTACTCAACGTGCCTACTGTAAAATCAATCTCATCTTTCAAACCAAAATAATCAGCGGTACCACAACCATCATTGCCAAGAACACCTGTTGCATGCGCATCATCAATCATTATGTACGCTTTGTATTCCTTGGCTAACTCTACTATTTTTGGAAGTGGCGCAATATCACCATCCATACTAAAAACGCCATCCGTTACGATGAACTTCAATCCATCCCCATGTGATTGCCTTAATTTCCGCTCTAAATCCACCATATCCGCATGTTCATAAACAATCGTTTTGGCTTTACTTAATCGACAACCATCTATAATACTCGCGTGATTCCAAGCATCAGAAAAGATAGTATCTCCTGCCTTCATCACGCTCGAAATCACACCTACGTTCGCTAAATACCCACTGCTGAATACAATGGCCGCTTCAGTCTTTTTAAAATCTGCAATTTCAGATTCTAGCTGTTCATGAATGTCGAAGTTTCCAGTTGTAAGTCGAGAACCGCCAGCCCCTGTACCGTATTTACTAATGCCTTCAGTTGCTTTCTTTTTCAAACGACTATCTGTTGCAAGGCCTAAGTAGTTATTCGATGAAAATAGCAAAAATTTCTTACCATTCATCACTACCTCACTTTCATTTCCAGTTGAAAACAAACGTAACTTCCTTGTCAATCCTTGCTCTTCTATTACTTGCAGTTCCCTTCGAAAGCGATCATTCATTTTAAATGCCCCCTAATGAGAATAGGTTCTCTTTCTAAATAGTGTATATATGATTCTAGCTCAACTTCATCTGACACAAAAAAAATACGTCCGCCACTTTCACAGCCTTCCCTTTTTAAAGGCGTAATTCTGACATAACCAATCTCATGATTGCTTACATAGCCAGTAACGTATTCTGGATCATCTGACCAACATAATTCTGCGATGGTATACGGAGAATTTGCCACTTTCGTTGCCAGAGCTAGCGCTTCACGAACACGCTCATTGTAACCTACATCAGCGTCTTGCCAATCGATTCGTGATACACGAACGCCTTTCAGTCCGCGATTGTCAAGTCGTAAGCCAGTTTGACTATGAAGGAGGATAGCCCCACGAAGATTTTGATTACTAGCAAGTAGATGAAAAGCAACATTTTGTGCCTGCTTGGAAACACCTACTGAGGTTAATATACTCCTAGCTTCTTTATGTGCCCTTTCAATTGAACTCTCATCAATTGTCGTTATTTCTAACGGTGGCATATACAGTATCTGATCACCTGTAAGTTTTTCAACGGTAATTTGAATAAAGTCAGCATCTCCGCGCGAATGATTCCTTGCTTTGTTCAATAACTGTTTTACAATTGGCTCTATTTGAAATTCACTCCCTATCCGTTCCCCACCAGATATATGCTTTTCTCCTCCTTCGAGATTTTTTTCAGCTGCACGCATTCGAATGCTATAACACGTTTCTAACATGATGATCACCTGCTACTTTCTTATTAATTGCATATAACATTTTCGTTATTGGATAAACACTGACAGCCGTAATGACCATCCCTGGAATCGCCAAAACGAATAGTGGCAAAAACGGGGTCCCTAACGTAAAAGCCAATCCAAGTCTAGCAACCATTGTTCCAATCGGTCCTGCCACAACTAGTACCGGAATTGAAGTTCCTAATAAAACAATGATTAGACCAACAGTCAATCGGAAAATTATTGAAATTTCAACATTTAAGATGGAGTGTATACCTAGTAAAAATAAGATTAGACTTGCAATGATTCCCGCAAGAAAATATCGCTTAAATCCAAATACTGCTGCAATCGCAACGGCAATCGGTGCTGATAATTGAAACTCAGATCCAGGAATACCTGTTGGAATCTTAAACATGCCTGTAACGATAATAAGACAAGCTAGTAATGAAATCTGAGCAAGATCATATGTAGAAAACTTTCGCATCCTCCTATTCCTCCCATTCTAACTTCTTCAATTTGAGTTAACCTTAATAATAATTAAGTTAACACATTTATAGATAGGAAGGTAGATTAAAATTGTTTTTCTATATTTTTTTCAAAAAAGGATAGAGCTTTAACAGTGCTTCGTCAAAAAGGAAAACGCCAGAAACCTATGAAACAAGAGGATTTCAAACCTCCAAGAAGGTGAAATAAGCGATTTATTATTGAATAGAGGAATGATAAAAAAACACTCTCGGCTCATCATGCAGCTGAAAGTGTTTCTTTGGCCATATTATTATTTGATTAGCTTCCAGAAGTTTGGTCCATAGTTTGAGTTCTCTATGAAAACTTCTAATTCATTAAAAGGCAAGGTTTCTCCTACTTTTAATTTATAGATTTTATTATTTATAGGGGAACCGAAAGAAATATCTAATTGTTTGTCGTTAAGATTAAATAGAATTGAATGAACAGTTCAGAAATTTTCTTCGAAATTGTGCACTGTTACACCATTAGGGTATTCATTAAACATTAATTGTTGTAATTTATTCTTTGTAAAAAAATCATCACTCTCTAAGTTATTTTTCAAAAAATTATAACGTATTTCAGATTGTTCTAATTTTCTGTCTTCTAACTTCATTATTTTGGGCATTACAGCGTGATTAGTTGCAATCAAAAATCCTGATTTTTGATTGCCCCTTTCTACGAACTTTTCTCCATCATACGTTTCTACTAAAGCTACATTCCCTTTGGCATCTGACAGTAGCAAATTCATATTTGTTCCAATAGGCATATTCTCTAAATAAGTAATTCCTTCCTCAACATCTTTACAATTTTCAAGTAAAGCTCTTACTATTACCATAAACTGAAGTCCTTTTAGGATAGGCTTTTTCATTCCTGGATGTTTTCCAACTGGAATACCGCATGAGGCAAAAGCTACACAGAATCCCTCTTCATTTAAGCCTTCACTTCGACCAAAGTACGAAACAGAGAATCCAGTATGACTATATTTCCCTTTTACCTTAGTTGTACAAAGTCTCATATCAGATATAGCTGGTGACAAATCGTAATTTCTAAGGACATAAGTTTTACCATCACTTGTTTTAGATGGTAAAACAGCGCCTAAACTACATCCTCCTGGTTGTAGTAAAGCTTCATCAAAAAAGTTAAGACAACTAGGCTTTATATTTAATGAATCTGCAAATCCTTGAAGCTCTTCGTTTAAACCAGGAGCATAGTGATCAATTAGTTGTTTCGTATCCTTATATTTTGTTTCATCTATTAATTCAGATGATAAAATGACATTCATTGCATTAGGATTCTTTTTTATTTCCTCTCCTTGCAGTCTACCAATTTCATAACTGGTGCCTTTAAGATAAGAAATAGAAGCTTGAATTGAATTCATATTTATCACTCTCCAATTCGAATTTTCAATTAATGTATTTATTTTAAAACAGCATCTGTCAATCGTTTATCTGATTTATATTTTGCTTTGTTTGGTTGACCTTCGGCTCTAAGTATATCTAATGTATTTAAGTTTGCTACAACAGAAAAGAGCGTACCAAAATTATATTCTTTTAAATTTAAACAAACATGTCCCTTGGTTTCTGACATAATTGATCGTGCAGTGGAAAGATTCATTTTATTGACGTTTTCTTTAAGAAGTATATCTAATGTTTCAAAACGTTCTTTTGATTTGCTCCAATTCCAACTTTCAGATAGTGATGTACTTTCGTGGTGATTTGTACAATGAATATAATTATTTGTAGGAAGGCGGACTTGATAGTCATTAGGGGTAACTTCAACAACAGCCATATTCCCTAATGAGGAACTGATGTAATTCCTACAAATAGACCATGTTGATTTATACCATCAACTTTTCCAATAAAACAATCTGAATGACCTACATACTTATTTTTCCCTTCAAAACAAACAAGTGAGGACTCTGTAAAATTTTTTAGATTAAAGAGCATATCATAATTTCGACCAATAATAATTTCTCTCCCGTTAAAAGCTGAGAAAATACTACATTGACCGGCCAATTCAAATACCCCTATACTTAAAAGAAAAGAACTTACTTCTTCATAAGAAGTATGACAGCCTTCTGCAAATCCTTTTATTTCTTTCACAACATTAGGATCAAATTCTATAAGAATATGTTTGCATGACTCTCCAAATTTTAATTTTTCTTCGGATACTTTCGGAAACCGAAATCCATTTTTATAAAGAATTTCTGCATAATGCTTTCCTGCCTCATAAGCATCTCCCTTTAATCTCGGATGATACATTTAATTCCCTCCAATGTATTAGTATATAAAAAGAATAAACCCTCCAGTTGGTGGAGAGTTTACCCTGTTTTTATATAAAACTATAAGTTAACTTTATTTCTTAATTACTGGTATACAAATTTTGGTAACAAACTCTGATGGATGTCTGTTTAAATCTGGTTTTATATCTCTACTATTAAAATTGACAGGTACAAGACCTTCTTCATAAATTTCTATCTCTTTCGCTATCTGAGTTAGATTTTGTTCGAAGATCCAACTATTCAATTTTTTATAGCCTTTATCCAACTCCGAATAGGGGCCTTTAACAGTAATACATGCGTATATCCCGCTGGATAAAGTCCTAAAGCCCGCTATTTTGTTCATATGTTCTACTGGAAGAAGCAGCTCTATATCAGCCTCTTTTTGACTAAATTCTCTTTCATGAAAGATAGCCATTAATTTCCCTGTAATCACGAGATTAAAAGCGTAAACTCGATTAAATAAATTTTTAACCAACTCATCAATAAATTGGACCTTTATCTTCTCACGTATCGTGTACACTAGGGTCTCCTCTCGGTTTTCAATAAAGCAATCGGATAAAAAAGGCCCTGGGATTATAGAAATTTCTTTCTCTATTTGCATGTTTAATCGTTTCAATTCTTCTATTTGTTCGGAGATTTGTTCTTTTTTTTCCTCAAGTTCATCAATCTTATATGCTAATATACTTTTTAGTTGTACTTGTTCTGTGCTGTTAATAAATTCCTTGACTGTAGATAAAGAAAATTGACAACTCTTTAGAAGCATAATTTTTTTCATGATTTGAATTTTGTCATAGTCATAATACCGATAGTTTGTTACAGGATCTATGTAAGAAGGTTTTAGTAATCCAATGTCACTATAATAACGTATTGTTTTAACTGGAATATCACATATTTTTGAAAATTCACCTATAGAATACACTGCATTCTCCCTTTACAATTAAAAAATTTTTATTTTAAATCACTAAATATTTAGTTTGTGATAAATCGAAGTCTTCGTCAGAGAGGGAATAAGCATAGAAGAAATCTATTCCCTCTTCTTTATAACCCCTTTTACACCTTTAACTTCATCTTGCTACTATCATTACCGCATGCATCGGGATGAAACTTCTTGAATACCATGCGATAAATCCATGAAGAATCTTCTTTTCATCATTGTTGTATTTCCTGTTTAAAGTAATTTGGTAATTACTATCATCATTTTTAAAATGTTCTTCGAAATGGCTCCAACTTATCATTGTTAGCTACGTCTTGTATATTCTTCACTAGCCTTTTTAGTGGCAATAACTTTCTTTATGTTTAAGTACTCCTCATTGCGTAGCGTACCAAATACATCGAAATTCGACTGTAAGTACAGCTCTCATATCGTTTTTCAAACTCATTAACATTTCTATGAGTAATTTGAATAGCCATGTGTTCTTAGTGTACCTTGTGTTCTTCTGTTTGTTCATATTCTGCCCTGATTACCTCCTCAATGGGATTTAATTTGTCGGAAATCACAGCATGTTATGATACATGTATTCCATTAACAACTCCAGATGTAGCATTTTGCCTGCTTCCTACTCCTGTATTAAAATTAAGAAACGACCACAACAATAGTTGAAGCCGCTCTCTGTTTTTGCTATAGTCAATTTGCGTTATTTTCACTAGTCACTGTTCCAGCAGTGGCTTTTTTTATTGTGTGAGAGTGTCACTTACAAGACACATTGAATAGCTCGTTTGAAACACATTCAAGCGTGTTAACAGTTTCCTACATTGTAGCATATAGTGTATAAAAGCCCATATCAATCAAACATATGGTACATTTCTGTTCTCAATAACATGCACCGATTAGGCTTAGGTTGAAATGTAATTAATTACCTGTTTAAGGGAACTGATGAAGAAAAATAGCAGTACAGAAAAAGCATCTACCTAATAGAAAGAATAAGCGACAACACCTCTGCTATAAATAGGATTAAAAGCGCCTTAAATTACGGGAACGCTCTTTTCCTATTTAGGTACTACATTATAGACTCTCCCTCTTTCCGCTTTTTACTCTCACGTTTTAACGTACTCATAGAAATGCCTGTAAACTCGGCAACTTGTTTAAATGAGTGGTCATCCAGCATTTGCATTGCATGGTCTAACTGTTTCTTAGTGTATTTATTTGGTCTTCCTTCTCGAAACCCCTCTTGTTGCTTGGCAATTACCTTCCCTTCCTGTGTACGTTCAATAATTAGATTACGTTCCATTTCAGCCACAGCAAGTAGTGTCTGTAAAAAGAAACAACCCATCGTCGTATTTTCAAGTAAACCCACATTCAACACATGAACCTTCACACCTTTTTCAAACAGTCCCTCGATGATTTCAATACCTTCTTTAGTGTTACGAGCTAATCTGTCTAATTTGGTTACAACAAGCTTATCTCCTTCTTCTAATTTAGATAGCAACTCATTTAATTGCGGTCGGTCTGTTTTTGTTCCAGTGAACTTCTCTTTGTAAATAACCGTTGCCCCTTCACTTTCCAATGATTGAAGCTGAACCTCTAATTCCTGTGATACAGTTGATACCCTCGCATAGCCATAAATCATAGAAAAACTCCCTCATTTCTACACCACACTTATGAACCTAAGTTGCGACACCATTTTATACCTTGATATTACTGTATCAACATAACGGTGTCAATACTATTAAGTTTAGATACCATATAAATAAAAAATATCCCTTATGAACTGTTGTGGGATTTTTTAAAATAGATACAGCAAACTAGAGGTTTGATTTTTATCATCTTCTTTAGATTAAATATTGCCTAACACAGCTATATTCACTTAATAGAGGTTGCCGGAGAACCAATTGTTAAACAATCCCCTTGGCTATATAACGTTCATTCATCAGATATTATTTCCATATGATTCTAAGTAGATTCAAATTCTCAGAAACTCACGAATAAAAAACAATAGACAAAGTCGATTGTTTTTCGACTTTGTCTATTGTCTGAAACTACGGATGAATACCATCCATAGTTTTTAATTGCATATGTTATACTTACACTCAGTCACAGTTCCACCATATTCGTATAGTCCCCCGCTTTGTCCTAGATAACTAAGAACACCTCTATACATTTTACTGTTATAAAAAGTTGTTCTGACAATAGGATTACCTTGATATGTATCATATCTCAATTCTACATACATTGAATGAAGACCATCTAATGCATAGGTATCTACTAACTGATTAGTAATTACAGTAAATTTTTCCGTATCGATAGAATTTAAATCAACTTCATCATTATTATTTAATTCTTGGGCTGAGGTAATAAGAGAACTTGATAAAAATACCGACAGAACTAGTAAAAAACCGGTTATTAATCTAGAAAATTTCATAATAGTTAAATCCTCCATTCGTTTGAATAATTTAACAATAATACATTTCACCACGGAAGTCAAATGGATATTAATTAAGACATATCCTTCTGCTGCCATTCATAATGCTTTCTTTTTTCATAATGTTTCACTGACGTCGCATAAATTTTGATTGTATTTTCTGTTTTCATCTTCTTCCGTTTTTGAAGAAAATGAAAGACACTTAATATAGAAATAGTAAACATTCATTTTTTTACTATAACCTTTGACTGGGGCAACTGCCAGTTCAAATTCCTTATGGTACTGTATTTCCTTCGATTTTCCGAAGCCAAATACGTGCTGGTTTCCATAGTACTGCTTTTAAGTACCTACTAATTTGTAAGTACGTCAGTGAACTGTTTGTGCGAATCTGTGCTAGCACGTTTAAGCAGTAAACAATCATGGCAATGTACACCTGATTATGCACAGCTTGCTCGCTTTGCCCGTAAATCTTTTTAATGTTCAGATGCTGTTTCATCCACTAAAAAAACAGTTCGATTGCCCAGCGTGACTTATACAGTTCAGCGACTTCATCTGCATTTAAATCAAAACGATTCGTAATCAGACGTAGCTCTTTACCATTTGGATCCAATACTTCGATACGGCGAAATACATTCTCAGCACGATTTTGCTTGTTGCCAATCAGAATCAATTCATCCGATAACACCGATGACTGTTCAGGTACTTCAAATGATTCAACCACACGCGTTACGGCATTTTTCCGTAAGCGTGAGACAAAGAAAAATCCGTCATCTGTCATGCGGTCAAAACGCTCATAATCTAAGTATCCTCGGTCAAACACGTACATGCACTCCCTGTCATCCACGAGAATTTCAAGCTGACCACGATCATGTTCTTTCGCATCTCATCACCGCTTTATCAGGGTACGAACAACCTTTTTCTAGGTAAACAAGGCGCAAATGTAACTTCACACCTGATTTTGTTTTACGGAATTCAGCCCATCTATGATTGTTTAAGTTCAATGGCAGTGTGCTGGAATCAATGATTTTCAGTGGTGTTGTGGTTTTTCGGCGCTGCTCAAAATGCATTTTCTCATGAATTTGCCCGACTAAGTCTAGAAAAATTCGTTGGAAAAACTCAGTCGGGACTTGGTTTAATCGCCGACCTAACTGCGAAAAGCTGATGGATTTTAAATATGTTTCTTTTTGTAAGTCGTCTGATAACAGCGTGTCACTCAGGGCACGTAGACTTTCGGTTTCATTTAGCTGCGCAAACAGTAATAACCTCAAGAATGAAGCGATGTGAAGCTTCTTTGTATAGTAATTTAATTGATGAATTTCGACTAATTTCTCTATTTGTGTAGAAGAAATAGGTGAGAACCATTGTTCAAATGATGTTTTTCGTGTAAACTTATCCATGCTTATGTCCTTTATTTTGGATTTGGATGGTTTACTATCACCCAACCATTATAAAGGCTTTTTTTACGCATGGATAACATTACGGAAAATTCAGTTTTTTAAAATACATTAAATTATTTTAATGCGACGCTAGTGACGTTAAATAAATTAAATAAAACTCTATTTAATTAAATTAATAAACTGATGTTGACTATAATTTTCTTAAATTTTATTGTCTTCAATCGTTGCATTATCAACTTTTTACACTTTATTCCATAATTTGAATCACTTGCTACTACTGACTTTGTTTCATCCTGCATTCTACATAACATAATACATATTCTGTTAAGGTCATAAAACCCCTATAAAGTTATATGCATCAAGGGTTTCCATTACTTCCCTAAGATTAACTTTACATGTCCGAAATATGTTAAGTTCAAGGATAAAGTTTAACTTACTATTTTAATTTTAGTATAGCCTCATCCAATTTTGATACAGCTTCATCATATCGTTTTTGCTTCTCCTGAATATCGTCAATAACTAATTTTAAATTTGTATCTGCGAAAACTGTAATTTCTCTATTATGCTTATGTTGTCAATCATTCATACTCGTAATAATTCGTAGTGCTAACTGTTTTTCTAAACTTAAATCTCCAGCTAGATATTATTCTCCATATTCATGGGTCTCTAAACTTATTTAGATTAAACAATGTATTTGGTTGCAAGTATTTATTCATTTTTAGATCATGTATCCATTGTTTTACTTTATTATCTATCACTCTCTTAAAATCTTTGATTATGTACCCTTCTGTTATGCGTTCATTAATTAATCGTTTCGTAGTTGCAGTTGTTGCCTTAAAATTTTTTGATGCTTTATGATTTAGATACTCGATAATTTCCTGTACCGTGTCGATGAACTCTTTATTTTTTTTCGTATTAGTAATATGTTTATTTAGTATTTGGTTATTATCAGAGTATTTAGTAGTTTGCTGCTTTGTACATCTTCATTCTCTACATGTTCATAACCGCCAAGTAGAGAATTTTCTTGAGGTACTTCGTGTACAATAGTTTCCCATCCCACAATTCGTTGCCCTTGCCTTACTGGCATTGGGGCTTCAATGGCGAAATATCGACTTTGCCAATCAAACGATTACCATTGAGAGAACCAGAGGGAATAACGGTGTAGGATCCATTAAAACCAAAAATAGTGAGCGTACTATAAAAGTAGATGATGTGGTGTTACAAAACCTTCAAAGCTATCGAACAGCTGTTAAAGCGTTGCTATTTTCACATGGTCGTAAGCTGCATAGCGATATAGCAAAAGATGATTCATTTATTTTTCTATCACCTCACACTGCAGAGCCTTTTGTTTCCACAGGGTTAAATGCAATATTTAATCGCTTTGTAGAAGCGGCTGGACTACCAGCAACAACGATACATGGTTTAAGGCACACACATGCCACCATACTTATGAATAACAGTATTCCTGTCAAGGCGATTGCCGAACGATTAGGAAATACTCCAGAGATGATCCACACCGTTTATGGTCACGTTCTCCAAGAGATGGAGGCACAAACAGTATCCGTATTTAGTGAAAGTTTAAAGGCGATTGGGGCTAAAAGTGGGGCTAGCTCATAGCTAAACCCCACTCAAACCGCTTTCTAACAACCTATACAAAGCCTGTATTATTTTACCCAGCCTAAAATCATTTCTCTTAATAATTTACTTGCTGTATTGGCTGTCATTTCTGATGTGTCATAGATTGGTGCTACTTCAACTAAATCAAAGCCTACTACATTGACGCCACTTGCAGCAATTGCATGAATAGAAGCTAATAATTCTTTCGACGTAATGCCTCCACAATCTACAGTACCAGTACCAGGTGCATGTGCTGGATCTAGTACATCGATATCAATTGTTACGTAGACATTGCGGCCTGCTAATGTTGGTAACACTTCTTTTAACGGCTCTAGTACTTCAAATTTTGAAATATGCATACCGTTTTCTTTCGCCCATTCAAATTCTTCCTTCATACCTGAACGAATGCCAAATGAATAGACATTTTTAGGCCCAATATGCTCGGCAATTTTACGAATCGGTGTTGAATGGGAAAGTGGCTCCCCTTCATATTCCACACGTAAATCTGTATGTGCATCGAAATGAATAATGGCTAAGTCATCGTACTTTGCAGCAACTGCCTTCATTACAGGCCAAGACACTAAATGCTCGCCGCCCATGCCGACAGGAATTTTACCATCTTCTAATAATTTCACAATGAATTTCTCAATTTCATCTAAAGAACGTTGAGCATTGCCGAATGGTAATGGAATATCCCCTGCATCAAAATACTTTACCTCTTCTAATTCGCGATCTAAATATGGGCTATACTCTTCTAGGCCAATCGACACTTCACGAATACGTTGTGGACCAAAACGTGACCCTGGACGGTAACTTACTGTCCAGTCCATCGGCATGCCATAAATAACTGCCTGTGCATCCTCATATGTAGGATGACTTTTTATAAAAACATTTCCTGAATAAGCTTCATCAAATCTCATATCTAGCCTCCATTAATCTCTGAACTTCCTATGAAATTCAGTTGTTATAGTTATTACGACGAAGGACTTACAGGTTTGTAATGAAACCTCACTCAGCAAATCCTCGTATACATTATTGGAACGTCTAGCAAAATTCATTTAAAATCTACAAAATGCAATGCTGTTGTCGAAAGCTAGCGTTTCATATCAGTACAAAAAAAGTATAGATGTTTTTGAATAAAGTGCAATAGTTTTTGCTTACAATTCCGATTAAAGAATAATATTCAGACACATACTAAACGCAAGTTGTTAGAAATCGAGGTGAAGTCGGATGAAAAGAAAAAGCTATCAACGTAAGCAAAAGCGTATAAAGCGTACACGCAAAACGCTTACACTTTTTGTCGCCTTTGCATCTGCAATAGTAGTAGCATTTATTGCCCTACGCGTCTATGTTCAAGTGGCTGGTGCACCGCCATTAACTGTACCGAAAGCCTCTATTTTCTTAGATGAAAACGAGAACCAAATAGGAGACCATTTTACAAATGAACGTCGCTATTGGGTAAGTCTTGATGAGATGTCACCCTATTTAGTAAAGGCAGCCGTCGCTGTAGAGGATAAAGATTTCTACAAACATAGCGGTTTTGACTTTTCTCGTATTGCCGGTGCGTTATTAGTTGATATTAAAGCTGGTAGTAAGGTGCAAGGTGCAAGTACAATCACCCAACAATATGCTCGAAACTTATATTTATCCCATGAAAAGTCATGGACTCGAAAAGCAAACGAGGCATTGTATGCTTATAGATTAGAAGTTTTTTATAACAAAGACGAAATATTAGAAGGTTATTTAAACACAGTTTACTACGGACATGGTATGTATGGCGTAGAAGCTGCAAGTCGCTACTATTATGGAAAATCAGCAAAAGATTTGACGTTAGCGGAGGCATCCATGCTGGCAGGTGTACCGAAAGGACCAAGTATTTACTCACCCATTGCCAATCTTGAAAAGGCAACAAATCGCCAGCACGTCATTTTAAAACTGATGGCAGATCAAGGCGCAATAACACAAGAAGAGAAAACGCGTGCACAAGAAGAGCAACTTGTTTTGAAGAACGATATGTGGGTTGCCTCTAAATCCGTAGCACCTTATTTCTTGGATGTAGCATGGCAAGAAGCTAGTGAAATTTTAAAAGCAAAAAATCTTGATATTAGCGAAGGCGGTTGGACAATTCAAACAACGCTTAACCTAGGTCATCAAAAAGCAGCAGAAGAAGCTGTAGCTAAAAATATGCCTGCTAATGATTTGCAAACAGGGTTTGTCAGTATGCAATCGAAAACAGGAGCTGTTACAGCGCTTGTTGGAGGGAAAGATTATGCCGCAAGCTCATTTAACCGTGTAACACAAGCTAAACGTCAACCAGGGTCAACGATTAAGCCCGTTTTATATGCAGCAGCGTTAGAAAATGGCTATACGCCTTTAACGTATTTAGATGTCGGACAAACTACGTTCACTATTGATAACGGACGCAGCACTTACTCTCCTAAAAACGTCAACGGTGAATTCGCAGACCATGACATGTCAATGGCTCAGGCAATTGCAATTTCCGATAATATCTATGCAGTTAAAACGTTAGAGGATATTGGATTTAAAGCATTTCATAATATAGCAGACCGTTTTGGTGTAAATATAGGCTCAAAAGACAATCTATCACTTGCTCTTGGAACGATGGAAACAACACTGTACGATATGACAAATGCTTATAATATTTTAGCGTCACAAGGACAAAAAACTGTGCCGACAACGATTATCTCCATTAAAAATGCCAATGGAGAAGTTATTTACGATAATAAAAACGTTGAAAAACAAAATGAAACGGTGCTGTCAAAAGAAAATACCTATATACTAACAGAAATGATGACTGGTATTTTCGATCCTGTATTTAGTGACTACTCACCTGCTACAGGGATTAGTATTCGTTCACGTATGACACATACGTATGCCGCAAAATCTGGTTCTACCAATAGTGATCAGTGGCTTATCGGCTTTACACCAAATTTAACAGCGGGTGTTTGGAACGGCTACGACCAAGGTAAAAACCTTACTTCGAAAGAAGATTCGGCTGCAACAAAGCAAATTTGGATCGACTTTATGGAAAGCGTGAATAAAGGAACTAAAAACGAAGACTTCACAAAACCAAATGGCGTTAAAGGAGTAGTAATTGATATTGAAACAGGAAAGCTTGCAACAGATGCCTGCCCTAAACAACGTCTTGTATATTTAGAAACGAAAGATGTACCTAGTGAAAAATGTACAAACTTTGATATTCTGGATAGCAATACGTGGGGAGAATTTTGGAATATGCTACCGTTTTTCAACAATAAACAATAATGCGCAACCTTTAACGGGGCATCATCGTTTTATTTAATGAAAGCTCTCGACAAAGGCTATAGACATAAAGCGAAAAAGAAAAGCTTTCTCTTCCCCGGAGACGTGTCCGTGGGAACAGAAAGCTTTTCTTATTTTTGGTCCTGGAAAGGATGAGAATCATGGGGCATTTGGCTTGGGTTTGGGTTGTTCAAATGCCGCATAGCACTCATCACATTCTGGGACCAAGTGTCCTAGCTTACTAAAATGTAAGCTCTGAATCAAGTGTACTTTTTTTCATATCTACTTTCAACCTTATATCGAAAGCGATTGCAAAATGTCACAGATTGTTCAATCATTGTAGGTCTATTATACAAATAAGTCTTGACGTAATTGCTCCTCACTGCGCATCCATAGCTCTGGATTCAGCTCCTCTAGGAAAGAAGCTAATACTTTTTTAGACGCTTCATCCATATGGTCTACAATAATTTGTCGTTTCATCGACTTATCCATTTTATTAACGTGATCCGCCAAAATTTTATATCCACGGCGTTTTTCACGATTTACTACCATTTCACAAGCTGTTACACCAGCATAGTACGGTCCATCTGCTTTATGGTCAATCGTTACCCAAACCAACCAGTAAGGCTTCCCACCTTCTGAATCAGCACGATCGGTCGTAAATTTAATGCCCCGTTCTACATCGCTACGTGCATGCATCGCCCCAATTTCAACTGAAGCTTTCCCTTCTTCTATATCAATAATGACTGGTGACACGTTTTCAAGTGAAAGCGAACCAATACCAAATCCTTTATGGCCGTCTGTCGGGTCATTTTTTATAATGGTAAAGCCCATTTTTTGTTTTGGTTTCTCTTCATTTGCCATACTTTAATTCCCTCCATTCTGCTATTATAAAGTAAAGCATATTCTTGCGCTTTTGTGCATAAGTAAGAAGTTTATAATTTCTTATAAACTAACTATACAACATAATTCTAAAAGGAGGCACTATTATGCCATATGTAACAGTAAAAATGATTGAAGGCCGTACCGAGGAACAAAAACGCGCACTAGTAAAAGAAGTAACAGAAGCCGTTTCACGTACAGTAAACGCACCTGTTGAAAACGTAACAGTTTTCATTGAAGAAATGTCCAAAAACCATTATGGTGTGGCAGGCGTCCGCTTCAGCGATAAATAACTATAATTCGGGTAGAGCAACAGTCCGCTCTACCCATTTTTTTAGCCAAAGCATTCACGTTGCTATCCTCGATTCTTTCATATAAGGAGGTGACCTTACAATATGAACAAGCTGAAAATATCAGTACTTATTTGTTTATTGATAATCGGTCTACTACTTATTTTTATTAATCCGATTCAAAATGCAGTTATTGCGCACTTAAGTCAACAATTAAATACAACCGATTACAGTGCCAAAGATATCGAAAAGAACAATCAAGCGACAGCAGATTTTGCATTTGAAGATGTTCAATCCCTGTCCATAGCTGAAGTTTTAAAAGCACAGACACAGTTGGATAACTTACCGGTCATCGGTAGTATTGCCGTACCGACTGTAGAGCTGTCTCTTCCTATAATTAAAGGCGTCGGGAATGCCTCCCTTGCTGTTGGCGCAGGTACGATGAAGGCAAACCAAACGTTTGGGCAAGGAAATTACGCCTTAGCAGGTCATTATTTTGAAAATAAAGATATATTATTTAGTCCATTGTATAATGCAAATATTGGTGATGCGATTTACGTAACGGATTTAACAACTATTTATGAATACAAATTAACAACTAAAAAAGTGATTGCAGCAACAGATGTCTATGTCATTGACGATATCCCAAATCAAACTATTTTAACGCTTATTACATGTGCAGATAATGGCACAAAACGCCTGGCTATCCATGCAGATTTTGTGGAGCAATATCCTTTAAACGATGCACCTGCCAAGCTATCAGAAGCTTTTTAGTATAGGAAACCCCCCAAGACTGAATGGTCATGGGGGGTTATTTTATACATTATTTCATTTCTGCCTTACGACGACGTAAGAAGAACAATGCGCCTAAAACAAGCGCTACACCCGTTAGAGTAAGAGCTGTTTGATTGGCTCCATCTGTTTGAGGCAACTTACCTTGTGCCTGTAATTGCGTTTCTAAACGTTTTGCATCTGCTTTGATTTTATCTACATCAAGTGATTTTGCAATTTCTTCCTGCTCTTCTTTTGATAATTGGTTATAGTTATCAATGAAATCTTTATACGCATCTAGCGTATCTTTATTTGCAGTAGAAGTATTAATTGACGGCAAGTTTTTCCCTTGATCAATAACATCTTGTACAGTTGGTTTAGACGTATCTGTTTTTCCAGGAGCCGTTGGATCTTTTGAATCTGTTGAAGGATTCCCTGGATTACTTGGCTCTTCTGTATTTGTTGATGGATTTTCAGGATTCACCGGTTGTTCTGGATCTGGTGTTGGCTTGTTCGGATCCACCGGTTTACCTGGTTCTGGTGTTGGCTTGTTTGGATCCACCGGTTTACCTGGTTCTGGTGTTGGCTTGTTTGGATCCACTGGTTTACCTGGATCTGGTGTTGGCTTGTTCGGATCCACCGGTTTACCTGGTTCTGGTGTTGGCTTGTTTGGATCCACTGGTTTACCTGGTTCTGGTGGTGTTGAACCACCGCCACCGCCTCCACCGTTATCACCTGGTAATGACGGTTTTACAAGTGCCGAACATGTATCTTTTACAACGAAAGAGCCAATTAAACGACTTCCTTCATATACATTGTACGTTCCTTGTTGAATTGCTTTATCTGGTAAAACAATAGTTCCAGCAACAGACGTTGTTAGCTTGTCGTTACCATTCGCATCTTTAATTGTATTTCCTTTCACATCTTTCACAGTGACTATCGCATTTGCAAGAGGTGTACCAAATGCAGTTTGTACAGTCAATGTAAACGAAGGACATGTAGGTGCTGCTACAATTTCCGCATGACAATTAACGGAATATTGAACTGTAATTTGACCAATAAATAGGTCACCTTGATACACGCTATAGTCCCCTGAAGGAATATCTTGAGATGGCATCGTCACTTGACCTAGTGCGTCTGTTGTTTTGTTTGAAGCAATTGTTGCGCCGTTTTTATCTTTAATCATAATGTTACTTACATTCGGGCGAACATTACCGTTTTCATCTTTCACCGTTAATGTAAAGATTGGACAAGACGGTGCTGGTTGCACTGTTGCTGCACAGTCAACATTCGATTGGAAGCTACCATTTTCTTTGCCATTGACTTCAACTTTATAAATACCTGGTTGCAGATTTGTTAATTCCAGCACACCATTCGTTGTTGTTTTTGTCGCAACAATTTTATCATCTGCATCTTTCACTGTTACAGAAGTACCGTCCGCAACTAAGTTGCCATCAACATCCTTAACAGTTAGTTTAAACGTTTCACATTTTGGTGCTTGTGTAATCGCAGTTTCACAATTCCCTTTGTATGAGATATCAACTGTACTTAAAAATTGATTGCCCTCATATAAATAGTATTCTCCTGCTTTAACACCATTTACATCTTGAATTGACGGCACTGTAAACTTACCGTCTTTATCAGTTGTTACAGTTACAATTTCGCTACCCGTTGAATCTTTCAACGTGACAGTTACTCCTGCACGAGGTACATCAACTCCAGCTTTTTTCTCATTTAATGTAATTGTAAATGCTGGACAAGCTGGTATTGGTGCAATTTCATCTTTACAGCCATCTGTATATTTCACAGTTACATTTCCAATTTTTGTATCATTCGCATCATAAACATCGTATTGTCCTGCTAATACAGTGTTCGGCACTTTTACAACACCATTAGTAGTTGCACCCGTGTATTTCACTGTACCGTTTGCATCTTTCAATGTTACATTTTGGTCTGCTATTGCAGAACCATCTAGATCTTTAATTGTTAATTCAAATTCTTTACACGCATTTGCTGGTGGCGCAATATCTTCAACGTTAACAATTGTATAAGGTTTCTTTGTAACCTCGAAGTTGTTGCTATCATTAAACCTTACTTCAACTGTTGAAACTGCTTTATAGCCTGCAGGTGTTGTTTCTTCTAGTTTATAAATACCGTAGCGTAAATTTTCGAATGAAAGTTCACCATCAACTGTCGACCCTTCTGCTAAGACAATGGATTTGTCACGGTTATATAACTTGAATTCTACGCCATCAAGTGTTTTTGTTGCACCTGTATTCGGATTTACACCTTGTTTCTTAATTTTAAACGTTCCCTTTTTAGCTGAAGCGTTTGTATCAGATGTACTGTACTTAAATAACTTGTTATCTCCACCTGTAGCGGATGTACCTGCGGAAGTAGCACCTGCATAGTTAATGGATGCATTATTCGATACATTTTCACCCGCGTTCGGGTCACCCATAAAGTACGTTTTGTATTTAATAATATAGCCCTTACCATCGACATTTCCTAAATCTAATGTAAAGGTACCATCTGGCTGTACTTGAATATCGCTAGGACTAATCGCAGTTGCTGTACCAACGTTTTGTGATTTTCCTGTGGCATTTAACTTAATTTCTTGCTTTGTAAATGTGTTAGTTAATAGCTTTTGGTTAGCTGAAGGCGTATCCGTTAACGTAATATTACCTAGCTTTGAGTTGGATTCGTTAATCGTGACTGTCCATTCAATCGTATCTGATGTTGGTTGAGGACTAGCTGTCTTAGTAATTAACTTGTTCGCTTTATCTGTAATCGTTGCGATTGCATCATACGAATATTTACCATTATCTGGAGTATCTAAAACGGCACTATTCGTATATTTTCGAGCATCCGTACTTCCATTTCCATAAACATCATCTGAATCTTTTGATTTGTACTCTATTAGGTACGCTTCATTATTTTCTCCAGCCGTTAACCCTGTAAATGTAAGTTCATAACTTGTCACATTGCCTTGGGCATCTTGTGTAACAGATTTCACATCCCATTTAGTAGGATCTAATGGCGCATCTTTTGTTCCTCTTTCATCATTCACACCTAATTTTAAAAGATTTACAGTAATAGCATCTTTTAAACTTTGACCATCTGGAACAATAATATGGTGTCCTGTACCTAATGTATCTATTAGTTTTGCACCTTCGATGTTTTGCTTATTAATGTTAATACCAATTTTCCAAGAAAATTCTTGTTTACTATTATCGACAATTGCATTGTCTTTATAACCATTTTTACCTGTAGGCGATGTTGCGGATGGTTTATAGCTAGCATTTTTTTGTGCTTTATTATTTGTACTTGTTTGACCATCCCACGTAGCATCTGCTACATTGTCATAGCTTTGTGCCACGCCACCGTTTGATTCAATATCAAACTTTGTTTTGTATTCAATTGTTACAGTTCCTGAAGGGATCGATGAGAATGTCATTGTAAATGCTTCGTCTCCGATTTCTCCTCCATTATTAATTGTTGGTGCACTACTATTTGTAACATGGAATACTTTACTCGAACCATCCCACGATGTTAACTTATGCTTTAACGTTTTACCGCTCGCGTTTTTCGTTGAAATAGTATCTGCAATGACAAAGTTTGTTAATGGTTTTTCAGCATTAATTGTTAGTTTCCAAGTAATTGTTTTATTGACATAGTCAATTGCGAAACGCTCTTTACTAAAGATATTTGATTCAATATTTACAGTTGCTGATTTTGAACTATCATCATCTAAACGCTTTACAGTATTTGTGATACTCCCTGCATTTGCATCTGTGACAAATTCTTGATCAAACTCTGTATTATACTTAATCAAATAAGCTGCACGCGGATTAGCAGCAACATCTTTAGAAAAATCAATAGTAAATCCTTGCGCAGTATCATCACTTAATGCATAATCTGTATCTTTCGTTAACAGTGTTTCTGACGCTGCTGTTTGACCATCATCATTTAACGTTACACGATACACTTGGAAATTAGCATCATATTGTATATTGTGCTTTGCCCCATTATTGTTTGCTGGAATGGTATCAGTTAATGATTGGGAAGATTTTTTGCTAAGATCTTCTCCTAACCAGTTATACTTAATCTCCCAAGATGCTTCGTATTTATTATTCGATTTAATAGTTTTTAGTAAAGCTGGGCCATACGGGATATTTACTTGTCCTGGACTTGTCTTAGTAACGCCGTTATTTGTGAATTCTGCTGTGTTCTTATACGTCATATTGGAGCTTGTTGGATCTGCTGTAACTTTCGTTTTATACGTTAGTTTGTAGGCAAAACCTCCCGCATCCAAATTGACAGGGAATGCTGTTGAACCAATGTCATAACTTACTGGCGCTCCTGGATTACTTTTGTTAATACCATTTAAGCCGATTGGATATTTCTCAACTACTAAACTACCTGCTATAAATGCATGATTTGCATCTGGCGTATCGTCTACTGTAGCACCTGAAACAATTGGTTTACCTTCTGTGTTGACCCAGACTGTCCAATCAATTTCAGCGCCATCCGCTTCACGTGTAATTGTACCGGAAGATTTAGTGATCGGCTCACCACTACCAGTAGGCTGAAATATGAACGGTAACGTAATATCTGCTTTGCCTAACACAGGCATTACTAATTCTTGATCAAGTTTAGACTCGTCTTGGAAATTACCAAACTTGGCCATAAAATCAAATTCAATCTCTCCATCAACACCGTCTTCGATGTCACTCTCTAATGTTACGAGTATTTTACCAGCAGAATAGCTATACGAATATGTAGCGTATTCCGTAGTTTTCGAACCTGAAAACGAGTTACCTACTTGCTCAATCATATATTGTGGTAAATCAAACGTAAATGTAGAACCTACACCATAGCCCTGCGTAGGCTTCACATCAAATACATAGTTTAAATAAACTGTGTCACCTTTTTTTGGTGCAGCGTCGGCTGGAATTTGTGATGAGTTCTCGATTACCTCGCCTGTTGGACCAGTTAGTCGAATACCTGCAGATACAGCACTTACATCACCTTGCATATCACCAGCAGTTAACGCTAATGGTGCTATGTTCATAGGTGCTATTTCCGGTGTCGTTGCGTCAGTCGCCTCTTCACTTGGCTTTGCTTCACCTTCAGCTCCGTCAACTTTGTCAGATTCATCCGGTGGTGTCACGGTTGAATTATCCGTGCCCCCCGTATTAGCATCTGTCCCATCAACTTCCCCTGTATCACCAGGTGTTGGCACTGTTGCATCCGGATTACCTGTGTCACCAGGTGTCGGTACTGTTGCATCTGGATTGCCTGCGTCACCAGGTGTCGGCACTGTTGCATCTAGATTGCCTGTGTCCGGCGAATTAGACGTAGTTTCACCATTTCCAGCTTCAACTGCTGGAGGTACAGAAGAACCTGTATCTTCTGCAAATACGGAAATCGGTGACAGTACCGTTTGGAACACTAGCAACAATGTAATGATTGCTAAATTTAATTTTTTCATGTTTCTCTCCCTTTTTAAGTTCAGAGAGATCCCTTAAAGTGTTTGCGGACGACATGTAAGTTTTCACACTATGCGAAAACTTTGCTACAAACATTCGGTTTGCCCCTCTTCCCCTCTGATAACGTGTCGTCTCATTGATACATAAGAACCTTTCATCACTCGGTACACATACCGTTTTTGTATCGAAAACTGGTGTGTGGCGCCTCTGCTGTATAGAATGGCCTCACCCCCTTTTGGTTTTCATTCATTATAAGAAATGATTCTAAACAAATTCTAAACATTGCCATTTTTTTCATTAACAATTCCTATATTAATGACATCTTCACTAATCGAATATGTATTTGTGCACAAGAAAAAGCACTAAACCGTAACTATTTTCTAGTTAGTTTAGTGCTTTTGTATTACTAATATAAAATAAGGCGTTTATATATAACCAAATTAGATAGATTTACACTTGATTTTTAATGTATTTGTAATAACTTTATAATTTGCTGTTTCACTGATGCTTGTGTACTAGAATCCTCTAATATATCAAGTGGAAAATATACTTTATGATCTCGTTTCATGCGTCCTGAAATGGAATCAACGATAATAGATTCGCGTGATAATTCACGTAATTCTCCGTTTTTCATTTCTAAAAAGATAGGGACTCGTACTTCTTCCTCACCTGGTCGATAAAAATCGTAAGGGAGATCTGCCGTTGTATCATGGACAAGGTAGTAGTCTGGATTGATGTCTGCTTGTTTAAATAACGCTTGTAACTTTTGATATTTTTCCAGTTCTACTCCTGGATCTAAATCAATGTATTGGAATAGCTTACGATTCACAAAACGGCGACTTAAATCACTTAATATCGCATCATCCTCTTGCATCCATAATTGAAAATATGTAAACAGAATACTTTCATCTAGGGCAAGGTAATCTTCCAACGTAATCGTATTTTGGAAAAATGCCAAAAAATGTGTAGGCTCATGCTTAAACTTATAGCCTGCATTACTTAATTGCTTCGCTCGCTTTAAAATATTATTCAAAATTACTTCTGCACTTCGCGATACAGGATGGAAATAGATTTGTAAGTACATTTGATAGCGACTCATAATATAATCTTCTACAGCATGCATGCCGGTTGCTTTAATTACTACTTGATTTTTACGTGGACGCATTACGCGTAATATACGTTCCATATCAAAATGACCATAGCTTACACCTGTAAAATAGGCGTCACGTTGTAAGTAATCCATACGATCCGCATCAATTTGGCTTGATATTAAGCTAATAACTTGTTTGTTCGGATACGTTTTTTCAATTACTTGTGATACTTTTTCAGGAAAGTCGGGTGCAACTTTTTTTAGCACCGCATGTACTTCCGTATCCCCAAGCAAAATTTGTCTTGTGTAAAATTCATGATCTAACTCAAACACATTTTCAAATGCATGTGAAAATGGACCATGTCCTAAATCATGTAATAGGGCTGCACAAAGCACTAGCAGTCGCTCGTCTTCATCCCAATCAGGGCGACCTACAAAAACATCATCGATAATGCGACGCACAATTTCATAAACACCAAGTGAATGACTAAAGCGACTATGCTCTGCTCCGTGGAATACTAAAAACGTAGTGCCTAGTTGGCGAATTCTACGCAAACGTTGAAATTCTCTTGTTCCTACTAAATCCCAAATAACTTGATCTCGTACATGTACATAACGATGTACAGGATCTTTAAATACTTTTTCTTCTTGTAATTTTGCCTTTGCATAATGTGTCATTTGTACAGCACCTCCATTTCATCTTTCTTCTATTATATGCAAACATTATAGAACTAGCATAGAGATTACACTGTAATTATAGAGACTATCAACCTAATTAAACGTAATTTCCACTTCATACAGGTTATTATCGTCCTAAAACAAACAAAAACTACCTTCAGCCGTGTGAAGATAGTCTTTTATTACTTATTCTTTAATTTAGCTAAAACTTTTTCCATTAGTTCTTCTTCCGTTAATGCAGCAACAGGGCGACTATTTACAAATGTAAATGTTTTTTTACGACCTGGGCCACAATAAGAGTGACAGCCAATTTCGATGGTTGCATCAGGATCGATTTCCTTTAATTTTGGAATTAACGTTTTTAAGTTAACGGCCTGACATTCATCGCAAACTTTAAATTCGTTTGCCATTTTGTCAACAACCCTTTCTATATAGTATTTTTCAATAAAATTATCTAATGTCCGCATAACCTTCACATATTTAAGTATGTAGCATACGCACAAACCTACAATCGGTATTGTATCGTATTATTCCCCTTGTATTCAAGCATAATTCCTTTCACATAGATGAATAAAAGGTTAAAAGATTGGTCATGCTAGACATAAATAAAGAAATTCCAAATAAAGGTGGGAGGATTTTATAATGAGTAAAGTAAGACAAGATGCTTGGTTAGAAGAAAATGATGAATTGCTAGCAGAGGCAGTAATTCGTCACGTAACGGAAGGTAGTACACAATTAAATGCTTTTGAAGAAGCTGGTGATGCGTTAAATCGTACGGCGGCTGCATGTGGTTTCCGTTGGAATGCAGTTGTCCGTAAAGCTTATGAGGAGCAACTAGCTGAGGCGAAAAAAGAAAGAAAAGAGAGAATGCGAGTGTTGGGTGCACCAGCAAGACGTCGTTCCACAAATATGTTTACAATAAATAATAGTGATACAGATAGCAAGTCAATTCCTCTATCTGCCCTATCACTTGATATTGTCATAGCATATTTACTACGTTTACAACATTCTGGTGAAATAGGTAATGAGTCTTCAAAATGGAGACAACTTGTGCACGTAACATCCGAGAAAAATAAAAAGCTAGAGAAAACAATTGCTCAGCTTGAAGAAGAAAACCGTGCAATTCGTAAAGATTATGAGCAGTTTGTCCAAATTATGAACCGCGCTAGACGCCTTGTAACGCTAGATGAAGAGGAAGAACGTATTGCTCCGGTTTTTAAAATGGAGAAAAACGGAAATCTAGTTATTAGTGGTCCAACCTATCAAAAAGAAAATGGCGATGTGCTTAGTTAGCACCATCGCTTTTTTTGCTAGAAAATATGATTACATTTACTTCAACGCAAGCATTTTGGCATTTCGCTCTAATACCCGTTGTAAATAAAATGCATATAATGGTAATTCTTCATCATGAAATGGCTCTAACCGAACTTCTTCAGCCATTGTATGCAGCATTTGCTGTAAACGAATGACTACGTCTTTGACTGTTAAAGAGGCATCCACTAATTCACTTAACGAAGCCATTACATCTGGTAGTATTTGAGGATACGTAAATTTCGTTACCTCTCCTTGTAAACTTTCAGCGTAAAAATCACGAATTAGTGCCGCACGCTCCGCTCCGCTTCCTTCAATACATAAATAAATTTGCACTGCTACACCTTGTCGTAATCTTCTTTGGGAAATACCTGCAAATTTCTTGCCTTCAATACTTAAATCATAGGAACCTGGGCAATAGGAGCCGACAATTTCATAGGCTTCGATTTTATCAGCAGCTTCAGGAAATAGTGCTTTAATCAGCGCAACCATGACATCATAGCCATCATTAATGCCAATGGCTGTTGTTTGTTCAGATAAAACAACTGATATATTTAGTATCCCTTCATCCAGCACAACGGCAAGACCACCTGAATTGCGAACAATGGGATGATAACCTCGCTTCTCAAGCAACTTCATGCCTTGCTGTACATAAGGTAACCGATGATCTTGAATGCCAAGTACAACTGACGCATTATGTACCCACGTACGGATAGTCGGTGGTGATACGAGCTGTCCTACCAATTGACATAATGTATCATCTGTTGCAAATGATTCAAGGGGGCTGCTATTTATTAAGCTGATAGATTGATCATAAAAACGCCAAATGGGCTGTTGTAAATTACTGTTCATGTATTTTAAAGCTCCTCTATTTCCATCATCTTTTCTCTTTAGCATACATTATCCATAGATGGTGTCAAATTCGTGAAAATCAATCATGAATTTAGGGATTTTGTACAAACTATGATAAACTAAATTAAGAATGATTTTCACTTATAAAGGAGTGCTTTGCATAATGAATGAAGCAGCAATTACATTAGACGGTTGGTACGCTTTACATGATTTCCGCTCAATCGACTGGGCTTCTTGGAAACTTGTATCCGCAGAAGAACGTCAAGCAGCAGTTGAAGAATTTATTGCTTATTTAGAAAAGTTAAATGAAGCAGATGTTGCTAAAACAGGTGCTCATGCTTTCTACGCGATTGTTGGTCAAAAGGCCGACTTTATGATTATGACACTACGCGAAACAATGGATGAATTACAAGAGCTGGAAGCGGAATTTAATAAATTAGCTATTGCTGATTTTACTATTCCTACATATTCTTATGTATCTGTTGTTGAGCTTTCAAACTACTTAGCTGGTGAGTCAAACGAAGACCCATACCAAAATCCACATGTCCGTGCACGACTATACCCTGAACTACCTCGTTCTAAGTATGTTTGCTTCTATCCAATGGACAAACGTCGCCAAGGGAATGATAACTGGTACATGCTATCAATGGACGAGCGTAAGTCATTAATGCGTTCTCACGGTATGATTGGTCGTGGCTATGCTGGTAAAGTAAAACAAATTATCACTGGTTCTGTAGGTTTTGACGACCACGAATGGGGCGTTACACTATTTGCAGATGACGTATTACAGTTCAAAAAACTAGTTTATGAAATGCGTTTTGACGAAGTTTCTGCTCGTTACGGTGAGTTCGGTGAATTTTTCGTCGGCAACCTACTTGATAACGAAAAATTGGTTAATTTCCTATCAGTTAAATAAAAAAACGCGAGTCCATACAGAATGGGCTCGCATTTTTTATATTTCATTTTCCTCACTGTATTCAGATTCTACTATTAAAATAATGGTATGAATAAAAAATCCAATAAGAATCATGAAAAATACTAAATACCAATCATATGGCTGATCATAATACTCAGCAATTCCAACAGCCATAAATGCACTTGCGATAATGGCTACAAACATACCGAAAATACGCATTGTACTACTCCTTTTTATAAAAACAATAATCAGTTTCACTTTAGTATGTCACAATGCATTTTCAATATACTTGCAAATCATAAGTTTTTTCACATTTTTTCGCAAAAAGATAATAAAGATTTTATCGCATTATTCAAGTGGGAAGAACAAATACATCTTCTTGTTAATTGTACTGAGGCTGGGACAAAACTAAAAAAATTTAAGGAGCAGAGGAAAGGGATTCATAAATTTTTGGTATATGGAGACTTAGCTATTCTTGCTTTTGCAATAAATAAAAAATTAGAAGTGTTTACTAGTTGTTGGTAGCGGAGGCGGTGACTCCTGCGGGACAGCACAGAACGTAAGACGCGGGCATTCCGCGCGATAGCGAGGGTTGCGGCTTACTGTGCTGAGCGGAAAGCACCACCGAAGCGGACAACAACGGCGCAGCAAAAAAGTGTTAGATTGACTGCCATCAATTTAACACTTTTTCTCTTTTGTACCAGCCTCTTATGAATGGGACATTACGTAAAGCTTTAAGAGCTTTCATCCTTCACTTTTAAAATAATAATAATCGTATTTATGAAAAAACCTACCAAGATTATTACTATAAAAAGATACCAATGGAGGGGTTGACCATAGATATTCCCAAGCAAAAATGCGAGCACTGCACTTACTAAAATTGCAACCCAAACACCTTTCTCCATCTCTCGTCACCTCACATGTATTCATACACATGCAATTTTCTCTTATAATCCCCTAATGTAATGTTTATTTTATCTTTACCCCATTGAATATAGTAACTATCGTAAAACCACCTTTTATTGACGGACTCCCCCGTTATTACTAATATATGCTTCATCATTTTGATTTGTGAATTTCTTTCTTATCAAAATTGAACATGTCTACAATACCTTCATGCATATACTGTTTGCGAGGAGGTTTGAAAATCGCTGTAATAAAGACGAATGATGCACAAACAGCTTTGCTTGCAAGGCTTATGCGTGCGGAAGCTGAAGGCGAAGGTGAATTAGGCATGCTGATGGTCGGCAATGTTGGCGTCAATCGTGTACGAGCAGATTGTCTAGATTTTGGTGATATTCGAACACTGGAACAAATGGTTTATCAACGACCAGGGGGGTTTGAAGCAACAACAAAAAGTTATTTTTATCAACGGGCACGTGAACAAGATCTTCGATTAGCAAAAAGGGTTATTGAAGGTGAAAGATTTCATCCGGCTACCCGCTCTCTGTGGTTTTTCCGACCTGCGGGTGACTGCCCTGCACAATGGTATGGACAGTGGAATACAGGACGTTTCAAATCGCATTGCTTCTTCTCTCCAACGGAAGAAGATTGCCCTCAAATTTAAATGAAAGAAGGTTGATACTTATGATGCCTTACTATTGGACACCGACAACACAGCAACAAATGACGCCTCCTCCAGTGACGCTTCCAAGCGGACGGCCACCTGGACGTGAGGAATCGTATATTGAAAACATCTTACGTTTGAATCGAGGAAAACCTGGTACTTTCCACTTTTCCTTCGAACATGCTGTTGAGCAAGGGAAAAATACCAAGACTGTACGAGGTGTTGTAGAAGCTGCGGGTCGGGATCACGTTATTTTACGAGAAATCAAATCGAATCATCGTTTTTTATTCCCAATGATTTACTTTGATTTTGCTGAATACGATGAGGAAATGTCTTATTTCAATCAAAATCCATAACTGAAATGAGGTTAGAAAAAAAGAAAAAGTGTTAGATTGACGCAATCAATCTAACACTTTTTTGCCGCGCAGTTGTTATCCGATTCTACAACTACCAGCAACTATTCATTTTCTTCTGATGTTTTTTGTAAATATTGTAAAGTCGCTTTTCCTAATGTTTTTGCTGCAATGAGCATTGCACGTTCATCAAAATCAAAGCGGGCATGATGATGTGGATAGGCTGTTTGCCATTCGGGCTTTTTGGCACCTGTAAAGAAAAACGCACCAGGCACTTGTTCAAGATAATATGCAAAATCCTCCCCAATCATAAACGGCGGACATGTAATGACATTTTCCACCCCTGGAATTTCTGCCGCAAGCTGGGCAACAAATTGGGTTTCATTTGCATGATTATAGACAGGAGGATATCCTCTTGTATAACGATATTCATAACTTGCTCCGAAGGCAAGACAAGTAGCTTTTAAGACTGCTTCAAGCTCTTGTTCCATTTGTGTACGCACCTGCTCCTCAAATGTCCGTACTGTACCAGTTAATGCCACTCGTTCTGCAATAACATTAAATGGATTAATGGCTTCAAAATGCCCAATTGTCAAAACTGCTGATTTTAATGGATCTATTCGTCGAGCGACTAATTGCTGGGCATTGATAACAAATTGAGAGGCTAGTACAACCGCATCGATGGAATGGTGTGGTTCTGCTCCATGGCCACCTTTTCCTTGAATAAGAATTTCTGCTTTATCGGCGGCTGCCATTATAGCTCCTTCTCTTACTAATATATCCCCAAGTGGTGTTGGTGCCCATAAATGTGTCCCAAAGATCACATCTACCCCATCTAGGCAACCATCTTCAATCATCGGCTTTGCCCCGCCTGGTGCAACTTCCTCCGCATGTTGATGAATAAACACAACATTACCTACTAGGTCATCCTTCATTGCATTAAGTGCTTTAGCCAACCCAAGTAAAGTGGCTGTATGTCCATCATGTCCACATGCATGCATTTTACCGTCGATTAATGATTTATAAGGCACATCATTTTCTTCTTGAATAGCTAATGCATCAAAATCAGCACGTAACGCTACTGTTTGTCCTGTCTTTGCACCGCGTAACGTTGCCACAACGCCTCGTCCACCTACTTGTTCCCGTACTTCATGCCCTAACGCTCTATGAAAAGCTGCTATGTATGCAGGTGTTTCCACTTCTTCAAAAGATATTTCCGGATACTGATGTAGATGACGACGAATTGCTACCATCTCCTCATAGCCATCATCCAATAACGTAAATAATTTTTCCATATACCATTAACCTCGCTTTCTACTGTCGTTCCTTTTTTAGTAATACCAGTGTACCCTACAAATCCTTACAAAAACAATAGGAATTAATATAATGAAAATGCTGTTCCTATTGTGGAAAGACGTTCTATTGATAAAAAAATAGTATGCCAGTTTACCTAGCATACTATTTTAAAGTTTAGGGACATACCCTCGTTACATATTTTTTATACAAATAACTGTGAGGAAAAATTCATTTATCATTTTGCATGTTTTAACGCACTAACGATAATTAGCACCCAACCAGCTAAAAATAACACACCACCAATTGGTGTAATTGCCCCTAATACTTTAATGCCACTTACCGCTAACACATATAAACTTCCTGCAAAAAAAACAATACCTAAATTAAAGAAAATACCTGCTAACTTTAATTGTTTTACCTCACCTAGTAATTTAGAGCTCATTAAAAGACCGATGACTAGCAGACCTGTAGCATGGAACATTTGGTATTGCACAGCTGTTTCCCAAATGCTAAGACCGTATTCATCTACAACATCTTTTAATGCATGTGCACCAAATGCACCTAGTGCCACTGCTAAAAAGCCATGAAGTGCACCTGTGACAATAAATTTTTTCATCGTTATTTACCCTACCTTTTTTCTAATACTCAATTTTTTAGTCTAATGTTGCCAGCACTAATTAAAAATCAAAGATTGAATCACCATTTGCACCATCATCATGTTGGATTTTTGCGGTATATAAATTGGATGGCTTTTGTTCAGTAGCTAACATTTGCGGTATAGGTTTTGACTGAACATTGGAAGTTTCAATAGGTAAATCCAGCACTACATCGCATAATGCCCGAATAGCTGTCAGTGCTTCACGCATTTGCTGTTCATTCGTTGCATTTTTTACACTAGCTAATTGTTTTTCAAGCTGCTGTATGACAGCTTCATATGATATCATTGCGCTCTCTCACCTTCTGCTTTTGGCACGAATTTTAGGCAGTTCATACCAGACGATTGTTTAACAACAACTGATGGCATTTGCTTCGTTTTAAAGCCATATGCCACACAAGCACGCGGTGTTTGCGGGTCCCACGTTACTTTGAAATATTGACATTTAAAACAATTTACCTGCATCGCTGTGCCCCTCTTTCTTCTATTATAAACTGTACCATGATTTTTCTAGTGTATAAAGCAAACGATTTGTGCCACTTTATACTAAACACCAATCAATCGGTTGCTCTCCCCACGCCAGTAGTTGTGCATTGACTTGTGAATACGGTTTGCTACCAAAAAAGCCTCTATATGCACTTAATGGACTCGGATGTGGCGCTTCTAAGATGACATGTGGGGTTGCGTACTGATGAATTATTTGCTTTTTACGCTGCGCAGGCTTGCCCCATAGCACAAAGATGATTGGTTTTTGTCGTGCTGCAAGTTTATCAATAACCGTATCCGTAAACTGTTCCCAGCCTTGCTCCTTATGGGAGTGAGCTTGTCCTGCTCTTACTGTCAGCACTGTATTTAAAAGCATTACACCCTGCTCCGCCCATTTCGTCAAGGTGCCATGCTGTGGTATTGGACAACCAATATCATCTTGTAATTCCTGTAGCATATTGCGTAAGCTTGGTGGATGTGGGACATTGGGCTTTACAGAAAAGCTTAGACCATGCGCTTGATTCGGTCCATGGTACGGGTCTTGTCCTAAGATTACCACTTTTACATCATGATAAGCTGTGCAATAAAATGCATTCATAACATCATGCATTGGTGGATAAATGGTCTGTGTCGAATATTCATGGGCCACAAATTGACGTAAACGTTGATAATATGGTTTTTCTAATTCTTCTGCTAGTATTGTTTGCCAATCATTTGGGAATACTTCTTTCATTGAAATGCCCCTTTCTTTTATTTACAACGGTACAAAAAAATAACGTGTTATTCAAGTTTCAATTGATACTGACCATATAAAAATATTGATTTCTGACTATTTTTACAGAATCAGATTAAGACTATACTAAACGGTAGATTAAACTATTCTTTCATGAAGGAGATCTTTCACATGGCTCTTAAAAAAACTTTAACAATCGCAGGTTCAGATACATCTGGCGGCGCAGGCATGCAAGCCGACCTTAAAACTTTCCAAGAACATGGCACATACGGGATGGTGGCATTAACAGTAGTTGTGACAATGGATCCAAATGGATGGACACATAATGTAACGCCATTGCCAACAGAGCTTCTTCAAAAACAAATTGATACAGCATTATCAACAGGCATTGATGCAGTAAAAACAGGTATGCTTTCAACTGAGGAGATTATTCGTATAGCTGGTGAGGCGATCGCCAAGTCTGGTACTTCAAATGTTGTGATTGATCCTGTTATGGTATGCAAAGGGGATGACGAGGTTTTAAACCCTGGCAACACTGACGCTATGATTCAGCACTTGCTACCGCTTGCTGCCGTGACAACACCAAACCTTTTTGAAGCTGGACAATTAGCTGGTACAGGTACACCAAAGTCAATTGATGAGATGAAAACAGCGGCCAAAAAAATTCATGAACTAGGTGCAAAAGCAGTTGTCATTAAAGGCGGAAAAGCATTAGCAACTGAAAAAGCAACAGACTTATTTTTTGATGGTGCAACATTCTACTTATTAGAATCAGAAAAAGTCGCTTCTACGTTTAACCACGGTGCAGGCTGTACATTCGCTGCCTCTGTGACAGCTAATCTTGCCAATGGACTATCTGTCAAAGAAGCTGTAATTGAAGCAAAAGAATTTGTATCGGCTGCCATCGCACATGGTTGGGCGTTAAATGATTATGTAGGACCAGTTATGCATGGTGCTAAGTCTCGATTTGGTGCTCCAGCAGTTACTGTAACTGAAATTTAATAAACCGTAAAAAAGAAAAAGAGGCTAGGGCAAAAGAGAAAAAGTGTTAGATTGATGGCGGTCAATCTAACACTTTTTTGCTGAGCAGGAGTCACCTCCTTCGCTACCAACAACTAGTGAACCCTTTTAATTTTTTATTTATTGCAAAAGCAAGAATAACTAAGTTAGCTATGTTCTCCATATAGCAAAAATTTATGAACACTTTTCCTCTGTTCCTTAAATTTTTCTACTTATGTCCCAGCCACTTTTTTGCGTAAATCGGTAGACGCTTGCCGAAAGGTTTACCAGCGTTTTTTTCTAGCTTATCAGCGATTTATGAGCTTTTACCAGCGTTTTCTCGTCGCTTACCCGCGAAGTACTGGCTTTTACCGGCGTTTCCCCTCTATTTACACTTTACATGTAATTTTCCATCAGTTCGAGCCGATAATCCCATGGATCATTCATGGATATAAAACTAGCTAATGCCTTGCTTTCTTTTTTGCGCTCAGCCCGCACTTTTGCTCTTTCAGAAGCAGTCTCGTGCAATTTTGTTTCCTCAACTGTTTCAGGTATAACGCGTGGTACTGCAGCAGGCCGATTTTGTTCATCTAGTGCTACAAAGGTTAATAAAGCAGTGGCTGCAACTTTACGTTCACCTGTTTTTAAATTTTCGGAGATGACTTTCACAAACACCTCCATCGAGGAAGTTCCAGTCCATGTTACATATGACTCAAAATAGACAGAATCTGTAGGACGAATCGGATGTAAGAAATCGACCGAATCGGTGGAAGCAGTGACACAATCTCTCCGACTATGCTTAGCAGCGGAAATTGATGCGACCTGATCAATATCGCTCATTAAACGACCACCAAAAAGAGTATTATGATTGTTTACATCATTCGGAAAAACACGACTTGTCCGCATAACCCTTGATTCCTTACAAAACTTATAATCTTTTATCACATCAATTCCCCCTATTACTTTTTTCTACTATAATGCAATATATTTCTAAAAAAAGCAATTAAATTATCCGAATATTACAATACTTTACATTTGCATAATAAAAGCGGACAAGATACCTTAGCACAACACATGCCATATATTAGCTGTATATGGGAGGGAGACGTATGAAAAAACATAAATCTGAGGAGACAACTGAAGAATCACGCTTGTTAGCTGGAGAAATAACATCTTCTAAAATGGAAGTAATCGCTTCAATTGTATTAACCCTCGGGTATTCACTATCCACCCTCGCAACGATATTAGCGTTACAAGAGGAAGAGGAAGATGCGCAATTACTCGCTTCCAATTCACAAGATCAAAATCAACAATTTAAACAAATGTGTAAACAACTACAAAATGTTAATAATCGTTTAGAATCCATTGAAAAGAAACTTAATCGTTTTTAAAAGAGACATATCTTACTCCCACACGCTCCCCGATTAACCTTAGGAAGCTTTAAGAGCAATCTGATTTTGATGCCCATTATTGCAAAAAAACCACAATTCTCCGTCATAAAAGAGAATTGTGGCTTTTTTACTATACTATGATAATGAGCTTTCATGTCTTCTTTGCACGCTACAGCCCTATACCAGATGGAGAAGGACGTCATCTATTGTACCAAGATAGAAATCGTTTTTGTCTAGCTTATATTCCCCTTCTGCATGGTGAACTGTCACTCTACGTGTGAAGAAGTCAAATATGCAACATCTTTTCGTATTGTGAAACCGCATACAAAATAAAACGACACTTTTTGTACAAATTTGCTTTCACACTTTATATATTGATACATCGCAATAACTTTTTCAAGAATTTTGCTTAAAGAAATTGCAAGGGAATTATAGCCATTTTCAATCCCTATTTCTATCCAATTTTCAAACACTCCACAAAAGAACCCAACATAAATTTGTCATAAAAAGGGCATTCAATTTCCCTTTATGACCTTTTTTGACTATACTTAATAAAGAAATAATCGAGAGGAGTGTTAAGATGCAAGAAGTACAAGTAGAGACGTTGCAGGAATTATTGAATTCTTTCGCCAACAAAGACGTTTATATTCATCTTGAGACGACAAACGGTTCTTACGCAGCACACTACGATGAAAAATTTTTTAATGCTGGGGCTTTTATTCGTAATGCCAAAATTAATTACGAACTGGCTAAAGTAGTGGATGACTCTCCACATCGTGTCGGTTTAAAAATGGCACATGGTTGGGTTTATGCTCAAGGTATTACACATTATGAATTAGATGATTTAGGCCGTTTGTTAATGGCTGGACTAGACTATTCAGGTAAATTGGCGATAGCACTGGAAATTAGCGAAACGCCATTTACTTATTAAGGGGGACGACTATTTGAATTTACAACCACAACGTCATATTTTAATTGTTTACCCTCACCCAGATGATGAGGCTTTTTCAGTTGCTGGAACGATTGCCTATTATACTAAAAAGATGAATACACCTGTTACATATGCCTGTTTAACATTAGGTGAAATGGGTCGTAATTTAGGAAATCCACCATTTGCTACGCGTGAATCGTTGCCAGAAATACGCCGCAAGGAGCTTGTCGCTGCTGCTGACGCTATGGGCATTCAAGATTTACGTATGCTAGGCTTACGCGATAAAACAATTGAATTTGAAGACGACGAAAAAATGGTCAAGCTTGTAGAAGGTTTAATTGAAGAATTAATGCCTTCGCTTATTTTTACTTTCCTTCCTGGCTTCGCCGTGCACCCTGACCATGAAGCAACTGCACGGGCCGTTGTAGAGGCTGTGCGTCGCATGCCTAAAGCAGCGCGACCTCAAATTTTCGGCTGCGCCTTTGCTAACGATACAATTGCTAAAAATGGTGAACCACATGTCGAAATCGACATCCGTGAAATGAAGATGGATAAAGTAAAGGCTTTACAAGCGCATGCTTCTCAAACTGGTTGGATGATGCAAGAAACAGAAAAACGCATTGATGACGGCGAGCCAATGAGCGAGAGCTGGCTGAATGTTGAAAAGTTCTACATTGTTAACCCTGATAATTATGTAAAATAATACAAAAAAGCGGTTGTAACCTTTTAAGGCACAACCGCTTTTATTTAGCTATTTTTAATTTATTAAACACATGGATAACCATCGTCAAACCAAAGGCAATGACTAAAATAATAAAAAATAAATAATGCGGTACATATATACCAAATACAGTCACTAACATTTTAAGCGCAATAATCCCAATTATGATAAATGCCGTCGCCTCAAGCTCTGGAATTTTTTCGATAATAATTAAAAATAATCCTGCAATTGTTCGCATCATTAATATACCAAGCATGCCGCCTATTAATAACACCCAAACCTGATCAGATATTGCAAAGGCAGCAAAAATGGAATCAACCGAAAACGCAATATCCATTAGCTCTACAGAAATAACAGTAGCCCAAAATACGCCAAATATCCGCACCATTATTCCAGACTTTTTTACTTCTTTGACACTGTCCTCTTGTCCTAGTTGTAAAAAATGCGCAATACTAATCCACCCTAAATACAACGCTCCCAACACTTTAATAAACCAAAACTCTACTAAATACACGCCAATTCCGATAAATAAAAAACGGAAAAAATAAGCCCCTAGCATACCATACATTAACGCCCGTTTACGTTGCTTATCGGGTAAATGTTTGACAAGTACCGCTAGTACGAGCGCATTATCTGCCGACAGTAATCCCTCAATGACAATGAGCGATGAAATTAATCCCCACGATACTGGATCTGCTAATACTTTTTTCCACATATCCCAATCGAAAAATTGCATATATGTAGATAGTATCCCATGAATAATGTCCAAATGCTTACCCCCTACTTGTCCTAAACTAATATATGCTCGGCGTTCTTCGTTATGAAAGTTTCTCCTTCTGTCATTTTTAAAAAATTTTTGATAATTCAATTTCTAGAAAACTCGAACAATAGACGTTTTTTCTCGAACATCATAAATTATGCTACTTCCATGTAATAAGATAAGAAAATGGACACCGAAAATTTAGAATTTACTAAAAATTTATAACAAAAATCGAAAAAAATATGCTATCATAGATGAATGTTTTACACGTAAAACGGAGGATGAATACTATGGAAGTTGCTGACACTAAAACAGTGCAAGTAGAGAATATCTTAATTGCACATCACTTTTTAAAAGATGTAGTCGTGCATACGCCACTACAGAAAAACGATTATTTATCAGAGAAATACGGAGCTAATATTTATTTCAAACGTGAGGATTTACAGCATGTTCGCTCATTTAAACTTCGCGGTGCTTACTATAAAATTAAAAAAATCGAGGAAGAAGCACGCATTAACGGCGTTGTCTGTGCCAGTGCGGGAAATCACGCACAAGGTGTTGCTTATGCCTGCGCACAGTTAAAAATTCAAGCGAGCATCTTCATGCCTCAAACAACCCCAAAACAAAAAATCGACCAAGTGCGTATGTTTGGCCGTGATTACGCTGAAATTATTTTAGCAGGAGATACATTTGATGATGCTGCTGAAAGTGCAATGGCCTACTGCGAAGAACAAAGTAAAATTTTTATCCACCCATTCGACGATTTTGACGTCATCGCTGGACAAGGCACAGTTGCTGTTGAAATTATGAATGACATGGAAGAACCAATCGACTATGTTTTCGGAAGTATTGGCGGCGGTGGATTAATGTCAGGTGTTTCAGCTTATGTGAAAAACCTTTCCCCAAACAGTAAAATTATCGGTGTAGAGCCAGCCGGTGCAGGCAGTATGAAAGCTGCATTTGCAGAAGGTGGCGCAGTGGCACTCGATTGGATTGACAAATTCGTTGACGGTGCTGCCGTAAAATGCGTCGGTCACCACACTTATGATGTTTGTCGCCGTTATTTAGACGATATCGTGCTTGTTCCCGAAGGAAAAGTATGTACAACCATATTAGATTTGTACAATAAACACGCGATTATAGCTGAACCCGCTGGCGCATTATCAGTTGCTGCTCTTGACAGTTATAAAGAAGAGATTAAAGGCAAATCTGTTGTAGTTATTATTAGTGGTGGTAATAACGATATTGGGCGTATGCAAGAGATTAAAGAGAAATCTTTAATTCACGAAGGATTACTATACTACTTTATCGTAAGTTTCCCTCAACGTGCAGGTGCACTTCGTCAATTCCTAACAAGCGTCCTTGGACCAAATGATGATATTACAACTTTTGAATATACGAAGAAAAACAATAAAGAGAGTGGTCCTGCCTTAGTGGGTATCGAGCTAGGCAATCGCGATGATTATGAAGGATTGTTAAAACGCATGAAAGAGTTTGGTTTCAACTACAAAGAAGTAAATAACGACATCCAATTATTTGGCCTACTCGTATAAAGTCTTTTAGGGCTACTAAAAGGAAAATAGCGCACTAGAAATAGTTCTAGTACGCTATTTTTTATAAGTGCCAGGCACTCAAACAATTCTGAATTCTGACATAACGAAGCTCCCTAGATTATAGCATGGAATTATTAACAGTAGCATAGACCCACAAAACAAATAAGAACAATACGAGTCCTAGAATACAAAATCAAAATACAATTTTTCTTGCAAGAGAATCCTCTTTTAACCTAAAATCATATTTGTTTGCATTTTGATATTTCGGATCTATATAGCTAGACTTCTCATCACTTTTTGAGGCTTTTTGAAATTTAGGAAAAGATGTATATTCTTTCTCTTTCCATATCCAAATACCCGTTTCTCCTTTTTCTTTATGGAATACATTCTTTTGGAGTTTATTTTTTTGATTGGCTGTAAAATAGTTGGAGATAAAAATCCGCGATGGTCCAGCGGTTAAAACATTTCTTTCTATCACATTGTTTTTTGTATCATATTGTAATAATAGCTGTCCCCCATCTAGCCCCTTCGTGTCATTTCGATAAAGAATATTTTGAGAGATAGTAGAATTAATCGTACCTCCCCGATTTTCATCATACCCACCAATCGATATCCCAGTGTAAAAGTTTTCATAAATAATATTGTTTATTATTTTAATGTTATCAGCGTATTTTTTAGCATGCTCAGAAGTTGCTTCTATTCCAATATCACTTTTATAAACGGTATTCTTTTCAATGGTTATATTTTTGCCACCATCTACATAAATTCCGCCAGCAGCATAATCTTCCCCATAAGCTGGATTGCCATAAGAGGATATTTCATAAACTATATTATTCTTTACGATGCCATTCCGTACAAAGTCCACTTTTTTATCATTTGAAATGCCTTCATAACCAATTAGGTCAATTCCGATATTATCACTACGGCGAACTATATTATTTTCTACTTTAAAAACGTCAATATTGCCATTTAGAACAAGAGATTCACTTGCCCCTAGTTTCAAGTCTTCCAACGTATTATTTGCAATATTTATATCTTTCATTGTGCCAGTTCCGTATATAGCAATCCCATGGCCATTCCCATCATCTGCATGGGTTTCAATGCGCTGCACATGATTATTGTCTAGTGTAATATGGCTACTAGAACCTGTTACATAAATCCCCATTATTGTTTCGCCTGCTAAATCAGTAGATAAATCCTGGATAGTTAGTCCACTGATGGTCACGTAATTCTTATTATTTATCACCACTAAGGCTACATCCTCTTCAACATCCTTCAAGTCCTTTCCACTAAGGACAACCTTTTCCTTGTTGTAGGCTTTAAATGTAATTGGTTTTGACTTGGTGCCACTATGTTTTACGACAAGTTTTTCATGATAATTTCCTTTTCGTATGAGGACGGTAGTACCGGCGCTTGCTTCTAAAGCCGCTTTTTTTAATGTGCGTAATGGCTTTGATTTTGTACCAACATTATCATCATTTCCATTTGTCGCAACGTAAATAACTTGATCCTGCTTATCTTCATTATTGTTTAAAACAAAGACAATCACCATAGCAACTGCTACCAAGAGGATAAAATAAAATTTTTTCATTAAATCATTCCTTATTGAATATATTTCATAACTTTAATAATACAAGTAACAGGCACCAAAACAATTCAGAATTTTCACTAGCACAATAAAAAACGCCCATACCTATGTATGGACGTTTAATCATTAACCTAGCAATGCACGGTCAGAATTCATTTTTTCACCGCGAATGCGTTCGAATTCAGCCATTAAATCAGGAATTGTCAGTTCATGTTTGCGATCCTCGCCGACCTCCAAGATAATCTGACCTTTATCCATCATAATAAGACGGTTTCCTAAATCCAATGCTTGTTGCATATTGTGCGTGACCATTAGCGTCGTAAGATTGTCCTTTTCAACTAAATGCTTCGTAATACGCGTAATAAGCTCAGCACGCGAAGGGTCAAGCGCTGCGGTATGCTCATCTAGCAATAGAATGGATGGCTTCGTAAACGTAGCCATTAACAGTGATAATGCCTGACGCTCACCGCCCGAAAGCAAGCCAACCTTTGCGGATAAGCGACTTTCTAAGTTTAACCCTAGCATTTCTAATGATTCCTTAAAAAATTGTCGACGTTTCTTATCAACGCCAATACGTAGGCCGCGACTTTTGTTTCTTGAATACGCAAGTGCTAAGTTTTCTTCAATCGTCATAGTCGGTGCTGTTCCCGCCATTGGGTCCTGAAACACGCGACCAATGAAATGAGACCGTTTATATTCTGGCAAACTTGTGACATTATTACCGTCTATTAATACGGAACCAAAGTCTGGTGTTAACGCACCAGAAATCATATTCATCATCGTAGATTTACCCGCACCATTACTGCCGATAATTGTAACAAAATCGCCTGGTTTTAAATGTAAGTTTATTTCAGCAAGTGCAATTTTCTCATCGGGTGTACCTTCATTAAAAATTTTATTAATGCCGTCTAATTTAAGCAAGGCCTTTTCCTCCCTGCTCTACCGTTTTCACTTGCGAACGTTCTGCTGCCCGTTTTGCTTTGCGCTTTCGCTCTTTGTTTTTTTCAACAAACTGAGGAACGACAAGCGCTAAAATAACAATAATAGCCGTAATGAGTTTCATATCACCTGAATCAAGGAAATCGACGCGCAATGCTAACGCTAAAATAATGCGGTAAATAATAGCACCAGCGATTACAGCCAATGTAGTACGCATAATTGTTTTTGTACCAAAGATGGCTTCCCCTATAATAACCGAAGCAAGACCGATAACAATCATACCGATCCCCATACTAACATCCGAAAACTTCGAATATTGTGCGATTAAAGCTCCAGAAAATGCGACAAGTGCATTCGAAAGACCAAGACCAAGAATAATAAGCGTATCTGTATTCGCAGAGAAACTACGAATCATACGTTTATTATCACCTGTTGCTCGAATAGCTAGCCCGACTTCTGTTTTTAAGAACCAGTCCGCAATAAATTTAATTAAAATCGTGATGAGTAAAACTACAATCAACGTACCCCAAGTTGACGGTACTTGCTGAATGCCGATGCTTTTTAATACGTTATTTAATGCCGCATCGATACCTAAATTACTCCAAAATGTTTGAAACTTTGAAAACAAGGTTTCAGAGTTTAATAATGGAATATTCGGACGACCTATCGTATTTTCTGCAGTTAACCCCATGATGCGTAAGTTAAGCGAATACAAGGCAATCATCATTAAAATCCCTGATAATAGCGGATTAATCTTCCCTTTTGTGTGAAGAATTCCTGTCATACATCCTGCAATAAATCCAGCAACAATTGCCACTAAAGTCGCTAAGATTGGGTGGTAGCCAAGCAGAATCATTGTTGCTGCCGTAGCCGCCCCTGTTACAAAGCTTCCATCAACCGTTAAATCCGGAAAGTCTAACACACGGAATGTTAAGTAAACACCGAGTGCCATAATTGCATAGATGATTCCTTGCTCCACTGAGCCAAATATTGCTGTAAACATTGTTGAATCATCTCCTAAAAATTATCGTATCAATTATACCGAGCCGTCATTGCGCCAAGATGTTATCTAGCTTGTTCAAAAGCTTCTCTTAAAATCTGTAAAATTTACTTGGAACTCAAATCTCTTATTGATAAACGTAAAGATTGTCTGCTTGAACAAGTTAAAATGAAGAGAAAGCGGGGATAGTTCTCCCCCGCTTCAGCTCAAATGTAACATGACATATGCATTATTTTTCTAAAAGCTCTGCGCCCCAAGAATCTTTAATTTCAATCCCTAATTCATCAGCAACTTTTTTGTTCACTACTAATTTTAAGTTTTGTGGATATTGAGCTGGTGTATCAGCAGGTGTTGCTTCACCTTTTAAGATTTTGACAGCCATTTGACCAGCTTCATAGCCGATATCATAGTACTCAAAGCCGTATGCAGCTAAGCCACCACGTTCTACAGAATCAAGCTCACCAACAATAAGCGGTAATTTATTTGCTTTTGCTACATCAATAACAGATTCTAATGCAGAAACAACTGTATTATCCGTAATAATATAAAAAGCCTCTACTTTACCAATTAACGATTCAGCCGCTTGTTTAACATCCGCTGAAGTTGCAGCTGAAGCCTCTTTTACTTCAAGACCTTGTTCAGCCATCACTTTTTTCACTTCTGTTACTTGTGCTACTGAATTTTGCTCACCAGCATTGTAAACCATACCGACGTTTTTAGCGCCAAGTTCTTTTAATAATGCTACCGTTTTAGAAATCGTATCAGGATGTAAATCAATTGTTCCCGTTACATTTTTCCCTGGTTTGTCCATCGAATCAATTAACTGCGCGCCCACTGCATCTGTCACAGAAGTAAAGATAATTGGAATATCGCCCGTTGCCGTAGCTGCTGCTTGTGCAGAAGGTGTAGAGTTAGCAAAAATTAAATCTACGTTTGCACTTACTAGGTTATTGGCAATTGTTGTATTTAAGCTGTTATCACCTTGTGCAATTTGTGCATCATATTCCACTTTTAAGCCCGAATCCTCAATCGCTTTTTTGAACCCTTCTGTTGCAGCATTTAAAGATGGATGCTCTACAATTTGAGTAATCCCGATTTTATATGTTTTTTGATCTACACTACCGCTCTCACTTGCACTATTTTTTTCGTCACCTTTTGCATCTGATGAACTAGAACTACCGCTACCACAAGCAGCAAGCAATAATAATAATCCAAATAATAGGAACGAAAGCTGTTTCATATTGCGCTTCACAAATAATCCCCCCGACTAATACTCTATTATCTATCACACTTCACTCGAGCAAAGTGTGAATGTATCGCTATATTATCGTTATTATCGCTATTCGTCAACAACATTATGAATGTTCTGACTTTTAAATTTGACAAAATATTTTACTTTTTCACTTAATTTGTCGCTTTAAACCGCTAAACTACTACATTTCTTAATTTATAATTCTTTTGTAATATAATAATAATTGTATGGCAATTTTTCGAAAGTTAAAGGTTGCCTTCATAATCCAAAAATCGATAAGAGCATAATAGAATTTGGGACAAAAGAGAAAAGCGTTAAATTGACCGCAGTCAATCTAACGCTTTTTTACTATATCGTTGATGTCCACTTCGGATGGTGCTTTCCGGGGGCACACCGTAAGCAGCAAGAATGCGAGGTGTCCTCATCTTGCATTGAGTGCACGTCTTGCCTTCACTGCGCCATTTAATTAACTACTTACAGATTCAATAGTAGCAAAAATTCGCGAGTAAACATCTTGAATATTCTGTTTCTTTTCCAACTTATATCTCCATGTATGTTCTTTAATTTTCTCATCAGTTCCTAAATCGAGAAACCCTGTTGCGAAATTAGCAGGGTCAACATCAATAATATCATCATACTGAACACCTTCATTGACAAATGGTACATGTACTTTAGTCGATTGCATAAAAAATGTAGGAATTTTTAACGACCTATAAGCAGCTACATATTGGTCATCATCTGCTTCATGTAAAAATTCTTTCATAATCATAATGGCATCTAGCTCTTTAGATAGGGATTCCGTATTATTTTTTAACTTCTCAAAAGTAATATCTTGAAAATCTATATTTTCTTCCCTTACTTCTGGAATCGCCCCAATTACCCCAATTTTTAAATCCCGCCCTTGGTAAATGCCAAATTCTGTATTGTTACACCCAACGAGACAGATTAAAACCCAGATAAGCAAAGATGCAATTTTCTTCAAACGACATCCCTCCAGTTACGGATAATATCATTTTACTTTATCCTATCTAATAACCTAACACATCCCGTTTTGTCCTTAAGATTGTTAACGATGCATAATAATTACTAGTTAAGGCAACTGAATAAGTAGCACTAAAAACTGTAGTGACTCCAGCAGTGCCTGTATGTGTAGTTGATGTAGATTCATAAAAGTTTCCATTCACTGTATAATAAAAGTGACCATTGTATAATTCAACTACTATTGTACCATCGAAAGAAATTGGATTTGCTCGAAACTCTTGAAGAAGTGGCTTCGTATTTGTATCTATATATTGCGCACCACCACGGCACACATTCACATACACAAGAAGAGTTGGTTTATAGGATCTATTTGGAATTATTACTGGTGTACTTGTAGCTAACCATCCACAAGACGGATTTGATGTAACAGACCTTGCTATTGGCTTAGCTTGTGCTAAACTATCTGACATTGCCTGGTAAGCTTCGTCTAAAGAAACACCTTTTATTTCTGCATAATGTTCAGCTACTTGTTCATCGGTTAGTTCTATCGTAAATTCTTCACCTGAGTTTAAGATTGCATCCAACTCTTCCTCACTCATATTTTTCCCATCTAATATTTTAATTATGTTTGAATTAGTTTCATCATTAGCCTTTACATCCGAATCAACTAATGGAAAAAAAATCAAAAGAAATAGTGTGAGTTTAAGTATCCTCATCATGCTTTGCACCCCTTTTTCCTTTTCAAATTCAACTTTAATTTATTAAGTCATCTGAAATGGTTGCTATAGCAAATTTAAATATACTCGAGTTAATTTAATTTTATCGAAAACAGTACCGACATTTCAACCGACATTTTTTCTGTCGGTACACCCGTTCTTTATCCTTAAAAACAGGAAATTTTTACATCCCACACAAAAGATGAAATACTACGAATATTCGTGCTATATCTATTTTTCATAGAGCTATTTACAAACCCGCACCATTACTGATATGATTGCTCTTGCTCTACGTGGTTCGTAACCATCCCACGAAAAAAAACTAAGGAGAAATGAATATGAAAGTGAAATTTTTAGCAGCAAGTGGCATTATTGCCGCGCTCTATATTGCTGTTACAATGCTCGTCGCACCATTTGGTTTTACAGAGGTGCAATTCCGCGTATCGGAAATTTTTAATCATTTAGTTGCCTTTAACCCTCGCTTTGCCGTTGGGATTATTATGGGTGTGTTTATTTCAAATCTATTTTCACCACTTGGTGCCTATGATTTAGTGTTTGGCGTTGGACAGACAATGATTACGCTTGGCTTGTTAATTGTGATTTGTAAATTTGTCCAAAATATATGGGCGCGTTTAATCATAAACACATTTTTATTTACATCCACAATGTTTATCATTGCCTTCGAGCTGAACTTAGCATTAGAATTACCATTCCTGTGGACATGGTTAACTGTCGCAGCTGGTGAATTTGTTGTATTAGCAGTCGGTGCACCGATTATGTATATGCTCAACAAGCGCCTAAATTTCAAAAATATGATTTAATAGACGAGTCTTTTCGATTCGTCTTTTTTTTACTTTCGGGCGCACTCCCCCTGCTTCTCCTCTTACAATTAAGGCTACAAAAGTATTTTTTCTTTTTCTTGACACTATTCTGAAAATATATTAAAATTTTTCAATAATAAATGTGTAGAAGAAGAGGAGTAGCAAGCAATCGTACTTTTAGAGAGCTGATGGTTGGTGCAAATCAGTAGTATGGACTTGTGAATGGACTTCGGAGCAGCCTTACTAAAATAAGGTCGAACTAACTCCCCGTTACAGGAGTACAAGCGCGCATTTTTGCGAATAAAGGTGGCACCACGGTTACTCGTCCTTTTTATAGAGGATTGGAGTGACCTTTTTTTATGGAAAATTTAGAATAGAGGAGTCGAGAACAGATGGGTACAGCAGTAGAGCAAAAAGGATATTTTGGTGAATTTGGAGGCAGCTTCGTTCCTGAAGAGCTTCAAAATGTATTAAATATTTTAGATGAGAACTTCCAAAAATATAAAGATGATGAAGCGTTTAATCAAGAACTAGACTATTATTTCCGTGAATATATTGGCCGAAAATCGCCACTGTATTTTGCAGAAAATTTAACGAAGCAACTTGGCGGCGCTAAAATTTATTTAAAGCGTGAAGATTTAAATCATACTGGTTCACATAAAATCAATAATGTACTAGGTCAAATTTTACTTGCAAAACGCATGGGCGCTAATCGTGTTATTGCTGAGACGGGCGCAGGTCAACACGGTGTTGCAACAGCAACTGCTTGCGCTATGTTTGGCATGGATTGCACAGTCTACATGGGACTAGAAGATACAAAACGACAAGCATTAAATGTATTCCGTATGGAGTTATTAGGTGCTAAAGTTGTTGCCGTTGATAAAGGCCAAGGTCGTCTGAAAGATGCCGTAGACGAAGCATTTGCTGATTTAGTAGAAAACTATGAAACAACTTTCTATTTATTAGGCTCTGCAGTAGGACCGCATCCATTCCCTTCAATGGTGAAACATTTCCAATCAGTGATTAGCCGTGAGAGTCGTGAGCAAATTTTAGAAAAAGAAGGCAAACTCCCTACAGCAGTTCTTGCATGTGTCGGTGGCGGTAGTAATGCAATCGGTGCATTTGCAGAATATATCGATGATGAAGGCGTTCGTTTAATCGGTATCGAACCAGAAAAAGCAGCAACATTAAATGAAGGTACTCCTGGTGAATTGCATGGTTTTAAATGTTTAGTATTGCAAGATGCACAAGGTAATCCATTACCAACATATTCAATTGCAGCTGGTCTTGACTACCCTGGGGCTGGCCCTGAACATAGTTATTTAAAAACAATTGGCCGCGCTGAATATGTAATCGTATCAAATGACGAAGTGCTAGAAGCATTCCAAGTACTTTCAAAAGTGGAGGGAATTATCCCTGCGCTAGAGAGCTCGCATGCTGTAGCACATGCTATAAAATTAGCACCAACACTATCACCTGACGAAAGTATTATTATTAATATCTCAGGTCGTGGAGATAAAGACGTTGAACAAGTATTCAATATGTTAAAAAATAAAGCTACACTATAAATTACTTTTTTTACATTCAGATGCGTTCCGCGGGCACATGGCAAGCCACAACTCGTATCATATCGATAAAAAAGACAAAGCAGGCTTGGACAAAAGAGAAAAGGTGTTAGATTGATGGCAGTCAATCTAACACCTTTTTTTGCTGCGCCGTTGTTGTCCGCTTCGGCGGTGCGTTCCGCTCAGCACAGTAAGCTGCAACCCTCGCTAATGCGCGGAATGACAGCGTCTTACGGTGTGTGCGTTCTAAGCAGGAGTCACCGCCCTCGCTACCAACAACTAGTGAACACTTCTAATTTTTTATTTTTGCAAAAGCAAGAATGGCTAAGTTCCCATAATAGCAAAAATTTACGAACACCTTTCCTCTGTTCCTTAATTTTTTTTAGTTATGTCCTAGCCTCTTTTCCTATTACACAAGCATATTTAGCTTCGGATAAATTTCCGCTACATTGTCACGTAACTTAGCTTTTAAGAACTTTCCTACAGATGTTTTTGGGATTTCATCTAAAAAGACAATATCGTCTGGCACCCACCATTTCGCAAATTGACTTTCTAGAAATGCTAGCAATTCTTCTTCCGTTGCTGCCATCCCTTCCTTTAAAACGACGCAGGCTAGTGGACGTTCTTGCCATTTGGCATGTGGAATTGCAATAACTGCTGCTTCAAATATAGCATCATGCGTCATTAGTGCATTTTCCAAATCTACAGAAGAAATCCACTCACCACCAGATTTAATTAAGTCTTTTGTTCGGTCAGTAATTTTAATAAAGCCGTCCGCCGTACGAACCGCAATATCTCCTGTAAATAACCAGCCATCTCGATAGGCATCTTTTGTACGCTCATCTCGATAATATTCATGTGAAATCCACGGACCACGTAAACGTAATTCGCCCATGGTCTCACCATCCCATGGCACTTCTCCATGATCATTAATAATACTTGACTCAATCCCAGCCATTGTCATTCCTTGCGTAGCACGAGCTTCAATACGTTTTTCAATCGGCCATTCTTCCATCCATGACATATAATTTGATAACGCAACGATTGGCGTTGTCTCCGTCATACCATAGACAACGATGTATGGAATACCGTATTTTTCTTCAAACGTACGGATTAAACGTGTTGGTGAAGCTGAACCACCACAACAAATCGCGCGAAGCGAACTGATATCTCGCTCACGCTTCTCCTGCTCTTGTAATGCTCCAATCCAAATGGTAGGCACACCTGCAGTCAATGTCACCTTTTCTTGCTCCACTAAATCTAAAATCAAATCAGAAGTAAATTGAGGCCCTGGCAGTACTTGGGTTGCACCGACATTGACACTTGCAAATGGCAACCCCCAAGCATTTGCATGAAACATTGGCACAATTGGCATCACAACATCGCGCTCTGAAATACCCATGGAGTCGGACATACTTAGCATCATACTGTGTAACACTAAGCCACGATGTGAATAAACCACCCCTTTTGGATTTCCTGTTGTGGCACTTGTATAACACATACCAGCAGGTGCTTCTTCCTCTAAATCATCTGGAAATTCGAAGTTTTCATCTGCAGCAGCTAATAATTCTTCATAGGATAAAGCATTCGGTAACGTTGTCTCTGGTAACGTCTCTTCATCAGTCATAATAATATAATGTTTTACTGTTTTTAACTCACTAGCAATATTTTCTATGATAGGGAGCAAATCAACATCAATCATTAAAATCTCATCCTCGGCATGGTTAATGATATAAATTAAATGCTCTTCAGATAAGCGAATATTCACCATATGCAAAATGGCACCAGAACATGGCACTGCAAAATACGCCTCTAAGTGGCGATGCTGATTCCACGCGAAGGAACCAATCTTTTTCCCCTTTTCCATCCCCAGCTTTGTCAGCGCATCTGCTAAACGACGCGTCCTTTTCGCCCATTCTCCATATGTTAAACGGTGAATTTTATGTGCACTTGTACGCGACACGATTGTCTTTCTAGCGAAGTAACTCTCAGCTCGCTTAAAAAAGTTTGTTAATACTAATGGTGTTTGCATCATATTACATCCATCCCTTCTTCTAAGTGAATTCCCCCAAACACTTGTAGAACATCTATGTATTCTTTAACAGAATACTATTAATATTCTGAATATGATTATATTAGAAAATTAATCATTATGCTATATATTCCAAAAATTTTCTTTTTTATACTCTGTTTTTCTATCCTGTTTTTTATTGAATAGTGCCACGTCAACAAAAAACAGGTAAAGAAAAACAATGTCGTTTCTCTTTACCTGCGTTAATTTATTTTCATTTGAAAAAGCTTTTATTTTTATGAAATAGCCTTCTTTTGCAGTTTAATTTTTAATTTCTCCAACATATCGATAGTCATCTTGGCTAAATCATATTCTGCTTTAAAGCCCCATTCATTTTTGGCTGCATCAACATTGATAGAATTTGGCCAACTATCCGCAATTGCTTGACGAATCGGATCGACGTTATAATCCATTCGGAATTGTGGCAAATGTTTTTTAATTTCGGCTGCAATTTGTGATGGTTCAAAGCTCATCGCAGTAATATTAAATGCATTGCGATGAATTAGTTTACTACTATCAGCCTCCATTAAATCCACAATCGCTTGTAACGCATCTGGCATATACATCATATCCATATACGTTCCTTCTTGAATATATGATGTATACTTCCCTTGTTCAATCGCTTCGTAGAAGATTTCTACGGCATAATCCGTTGTACCACCGCCAGGAGGCGTTACATAAGAAATCAATCCTGGGAAGCGTACACCACGTGTATCTACCCCAAAACGATTGAAATAATAGTCACATAATAATTCTCCCCCGACTTTATTTACACCATACATCGTTGTTGGACGCTGTAATGTATCTTGTGGCGTATCATCCTTAGGTGTTGTTGGACCGAATGCACCAATAGAACTCGGCGTGAAAAATTGTAACTTCAACTCACGCGACACTTCTAATGCATTCATTAAACCACCCATATTTAAATTCCAAGCAAGCAATGGATTTCTTTCTGCAGTTGCAGATAGTAGTGCAGCTAAATGCATCATCGTATCTGCACCAAAATCCTTAGCTAAATCATGCATCCTTTGTCCATCCGTCACGTCCAGCACTTCGAATGGCCCCTTTGTATGTTCAAGCTTTCGTATATCTGTAGCTAACACATTGTCCTCTCCATAAATACTACGAAGTTTTTCTACTAGCTCAGAGCCTATTTGACCAAGAGCACCTGTAACCATAATCTTTTCCATTTCTCCAAACCTCCACATATGAACAATTGTACTTCTCAGGAGTACAATATTTTATACTGAAACATTGATTTAATAACACTTCTGATGCATTTCATTATAATGTGTTCATATAAAAAATACAACAACAATCTATACGAGTTTCAAAAAAGGACGTAAATTTCCTTGTTATCAGTATATGGTTTTTGATAAATCTTGTGCTGTCTCACAACACAAAAATACATTTGTACTTTCCAAAAATACAATAATCTATTTTTCATAAAAAAAGAACCTCTTTACACATACATAAAGAGGTTCAACTTTTTTTCTTGTTCCATTAAATTGAAAAACGTTTAACAGCAATTTGCAACACCTTTGAAACTTTTCGTAATTCCTTAATCGTATGATGAAATTGTTGCTGTGCATTTAATTGATCTGTCGTTAACTTCGCTACATGTTTAGTCGAGGCTGCATTCGTATCTGAAAGAGCTGTTAACATACCTGCATCTTCGTTAACCTTCTTTGTATGTTCAGCTATATCTTGCACTGTCGTCGATACTTCTACAATATATGGCTGAATGATATTGACCTTTTCTAATATTTGATCGAAGCTTGTTGCAGTTTCTGACGTTACATTTACACCTTTTTCTGTAGCACTTAGTACACCTTCCATCATCTTTACAGCGTAGTGAGAATCGGTTTGGATATTTTGTACAATGGACGTAATTGTTTGAGTTGAATGTACTGTTTGCTCAGCTAGTTTACGTACTTCGTTGGCGACGATGGCAAACCCTTGTCCGTGTTCGCCAGCTCTCGCCGCTTCGATGGACGCATTTAGCGCCAGTAAATTGGTTTGGGCAGTTATTTTTTCAATCACTTCAACCATATGGTCGATTGTAGAGGCTCTTTCCACTAGTTTAAAAATAGCTATATTTGATTTTTCAACAGCGCGCTTTATGGCTTGAATTTGGGTTAAATTCGCCTGTACAATATCTGTACCACTTTCTGCTTCACGGGCAGTCTCATGTGCAAAGCTCTCTACAAGCTGCACTTTTTCTAAGACAATCTGTACACCGTTTAATACTTCTTCTAATGAGGCAGAATTGGACGCTAATTTACTAGTAGATGCAGTGGTCAAATCTGCAATACTCTGCACATCCTTTGCTATTTTTACTGTAGCTGTAGAAGATCGCTCCGAGGATTCTTGTAAATTTTCCGTCATTCCTGCAACCTCTTGCGCACTATTTGTAACCGTATGTAACAATCGCTTTACTTCTGTTGCCATCTGATTATATGACAATACAACTTCTCCAAGCTCATCATGCGCCACATAGCTCGCATTGGCTGTAAAATCACCTTGTTCTGCACGTTTTAATAGTGATTTCAATTGACGTGTCGGTACATTAACAGCCTTCGTTGCGATGAAACCAATGAAAACGACTAATAGTACGACAAATGTACAAACACTCCCCAATAACCAATAACCAAATTGCACATCCTTTTGGTACGCTTGTTGCTGTTCATCAGCTCTTTGAACTAAATAACTCTGCGTCTCTTCTAAAATTGCATGGCTTTGTTGGCTAACCGGTAAATAGGACTGCTCATAAAACTGCTGCCGTTTTTGCGTATTTAACTGTTGATAACTTTCAACTAATTCTATCTGCTGTGAGAATACCGAATTATACTTCTTTACTTGATGATTCATTTTTTTATCAATTACTATTTTTTCTAAATTACTTAAAGGCTGTTCAATATTTTTTAGTATAGCTGCCATCTCTTGATATTCGCCACCTGAATCCATTAAATAATCCAAGTGTCGTTGCGCTTCCTCAAGCTCATTAAGCCATCCAATCGGTACAAGTGCCTCGGTATAACTTTCGCTTGCATGCCATGACATTTTCCGTAAATAATCCACACTAAATATACCGAGTAGGACATTCGATAGTACACAAACAATCATGAGTACAAGCAGCTTATCTTTTACCTTAATATAACGAAAAAAATGCATTATTTTCGGCTCCTTCTCCAACTATTACCATTAATCATAGTATGGAGATATAAAGCTAGTGTTATGTTTTTGTAAAATTTTCTAACAGAATTATAGAACATTCGATTCTTTAATAAATTCGACACAATATAAAAACTTGCGCAACCTTCTTTACATTCTATCGTTTACTATTAATAGATAATTTTTACAATTATGAAGGAGAGGTGTTTGACTGTTGCATTTAAAAAAATTAGATAGCAGTTTAGCAATAAGTCTATTGTTGCTAGGTATTACTAGTTGCCTCTTCGTACACTCTAGCAGTACAGCGTTTGAACAGTATGCAAGTTTGTTTATCATAAAGCAATTTATCTATTATAGTTTGGGCTTTTTAATGATGTATGGTGTAGCAACACTTGATATTGAGCAACTAAAAAAAATCGGCTGGCCCTTTTATTGGGTTATAGTAGCGCTAACATTCGGATTATTTATTGCACCTGAAAGCATCGCGCGCACCATAAATGAAGCAAAATCTTGGTATCAAATTCCACTTTTAGGGTCGTTACAACCCTCTGAATTTTTGAAGTTCGCATTTTTAATTGTTGTCAGTAAAGTGATTGTCGCCCATCAAGCAAAATATGTGCGTCCTTCCTTTTTATCAGATATGCGATTGCTATTGATGATTGGCATCATTACACTTCCACCAACACTCGCTGTATATAAGCAACCAGATACAGGCATGGTTATGTTATATATGGCGATGATATTACCGATGATTTACTTTTCAGGTATCCAAACAAAATTACTCGTCATTTTCACAGCTATTCCTGTGACCATCGTTAGTGCAATCGTTATTCTCTATGTAAAATTTAATGATTTTTTTACACAAAAAATACTAAGTAAGTTATCTGGGCATCAAGTTTCCCGTATTTACGGGTGGTTACAACCCTATGAATATACGGATTCCTCCTTTCAAACTAGACAAGGCTTTATGGCCATCGGTACAGGAGAATTTACTGGTAAAGGCTATTTACAAAATAATGTCTATGTTCCAGAAAAGCATACAGATTTTATTTTTTCTGCCATCGCTGAAGAATTAGGATTTGTTGGTGGAGCCTTTGTCATTACATTATTATTTTTTGTAATTTATCGTATTGTTCTTATTACAGTAGAAGCAAAGGATCCATTTATGACCCTTATGGGTGCGGGTATCTCCAGTTTACTAGCATTTCAAATTACACAAAATATTGGCATGACGATTGGACTTTTACCTGTAACCGGTGTAACGTTACCGTTTTTAAGTTACGGAGGTAGTTCACTACTATCAAATTTCATGTTAATGGGTATTGTTATGGTTATCCATAATTCTTATAGCGGGTATATGTTTAAAACCTCACAAGTTTAGGAGGACGCATTTATCGATGAATACTCAAGTAAAGAAGCGAATTGTATTATTACTTTTCCTGACAGGAGGCGTGTTGTGCATACTCATTCTTCGCCTAGCCTTTCTGATGCTTTAAAAGCTGTCCTGAAAGCCCTTGATAGCGACTTTTAGAGACAGCTTTCTTTGTACATAATTATATTTTTTTAATATTTTCAATAACAACTTCAATTATTTTATCTAAATCATGTTGGACAATATTAAGTGGTGGTGATAGCGTTAGAACATTGTTAAACCCTGCTACTGTTGCACCATTTTTCCCTATTATCACACCCTGCCCTTTGCATGCAGCAATGACGGCGTTCACTTTATCCACTGGTAAGGGCTCTTTTGACTCTTTATCTACGACTAATTCAATTCCTATTAATAAGCCTTTACCACGTACATCTCCAACATGTGGATGTGTTTTCAAAGCTTGCTGAAGTGTTTGAAGTGTACTAGCCCCCACTACCTTGGAGCGCTCGAATAATGCTTCTCGCTCTAGAATTTCGATATTCTTCAATGCGACAGCACAGGCTACAGGAGAGCCACCAAATGTATTGACATGGCGGAAATAACCGTATGCATCTGAACCTGTAAACGCCTCATAAATTTCGCGTTTCACTGCCGTTGCTGATAATGGTAAATACCCACTTGTAATACCTTTAGCCATTGTAATAATGTCAGGCTTCACCCCATAGTTCATAAAACCAAACGGCTTTCCTGTGCGACCAAATCCACAAATGACTTCATCGACAATCATTAATGCCCCATGTTTTTGACAAACCGCCTCGATGCCCTTCATGTAATTTTCCGGTGGCATGATTACACCACCACCCGTAATAATTGGTTCTAATATCATCGCAGCAATCGTATCGCTAAGTTCCCATGTCATCAACTTATCGACAGCCTTAACACTTGCTAGCTCAACTGGAGCTGTTGCATCATTTTCTGGATCTCGATATTGGTCTGGTGGCGCGACATGAATAAATCCTGGTGTTAGCGGTTCATATTTATATTTTCGTTCTGCTTGCCCCGTTGCAGCTAAAGCTCCAAACGAACTTCCGTGGTAAGCCCGATAGCGTGAAACAATTTTATAGCGCGCACTTTGCCCTTTCTGCTGATGGTATTGGCGGGCAATTTTAAATGCCGTTTCATTTGCTTCAGAACCACTATTCGAAAAGAAAATAACATAATCGCCACCAAGCATTTGATTAATCTTTTCAGCTAATTCAACTGCAGGTAAATGCCCTTGCGATAGAGGTGCATAGGCGTTTTTCATCATCTGCTCATGTGCAACATCTGCTAATTCCTTCCGTCCATAGCCTGCATTGACACACCATAAACCTGCCATCGCATCAATGTATTCAATACCTTCCGTATCAACGATTCTTGCCCCATCCGATTTCTCTACTACATAAGTGGCTTGCGGATTATAAGGCTTCATTGAATGCCAGACATACTGTTCATCCTTTTTTAATACGTCACTCTTCAGATTTGTTTGAACCATTTACATGCACCCCTTTAATTTATAATGTTGTTCCATTATTAAAGCAGTTTGTATTGTTCTAGCGAATATAAAAAACGACCTGATGTCACCCCTTTTTCAAAATTACACTATTTCTTACAAAAAATTTTACAACTTTTAGCAAAACGAAGGAATAGACAACTTGTATAATTCTATGACTTTGTTTTTAACATAATGTAAAATTAGAATAAACTTTCTTTAAAGAAGATATTTCGTAAACTACTAGCTAAATATTCACAGTTGTCGTAAGTTACTATTTTTTATATCATGCAATACTTTGAGTGGAGGGCTACGATGAGTCAATTTAAACTTCAAGTGAAGGATGTATTAAAAAATGAATACTTTCAAAGTGCAGAGGTCATTGCAGGAAAAGACGGATTATTACGCATTGTTAAGTGGGCACATGTTATTGAAATTGTGCAAGTGGATAATTTCTTAGCAGGGGACGAATTAATTTTGACGACGGGGATTAGTTTACAGCATCATCTTGAGGACTTTATCTTTTTCGTCGAGATGTTAATTAAAAAAAACTGTGCAGCACTGTGCATAGAATATGGCACTTACTTACAGACAATACCTGAAGCTATACAATCACTGGCCAATCGCCATGACTTTCCAATCATTGTATTTCATGAGACAGTTCCCTTTGTTCGGATTACACAGGATTTACATAGCCAAATTATGAATCAACAATATTTCATGATTTCTTCATTAGAAAATTACGCACAAACGTTAAACAAAAATGCCCTTCATGGACAAAGTACTGATGACATTTTGCAAACAATTTATCATACATTACGTACACAAGTCATTTTTTCCATTAAAGACCGAGACGTTATCTTTTTCCCAAACATGCCTCTAGCGAAACGACAGCAATTATTAACGTTGCCACAATCAGCGCCACAATTTAAACATGCACCTATTTTTATTGTTGATCAGCATTATGCCGATTTGACCCTTTATCGAACGGATGGATTATTTTCTGAATTTGAATTACTCATTTTAGACCGCACAGCAACGGCACTCGCACAGCTTTTAATGCGTGAGTTCTATATAGAAGAAAAAAGAGATATTGAGGATGCCACTCTTTTAGCGGATTGGATTGATCACAAGCTGACGAAAGAAGAAATCTATAAATTTATCGTATCCCATCATGCTAACTTTACACACTATAGTAACGCTGTCTTTATTTTATCGTCGCCTTATACAATGATGAAAGGTCAAGAGGATATTGTTTATAGCAAACTTTACTATAGAAATTTATTTGAACAAAATGGTTTTGTCCCCTTTTTGTTCGAGCGAAAGAGCTACGTTGTATTTATCTTACTCCACACTAAAGATTGTAAAGCGAGTCGTGATTTATTAAATTCGCTCTTTTCTACGCTCCAGACAACGGATTTTTATAAAAAGCAGCAAGCACAGGGCTATCAACTAGCTATCGGTAAGATTGTGGCGGATGTCGAGGAAATTCCGAAGAGTTATCAAACCGCTTTGGAAACATTATATATTTGTCGCAAAGTTCAAACGACATCATTTTTTTATGATGACTTACATTTATATTACCTAATTTATAAATTACAAATGCAAGTAGACTTGCAAGAAGTCATTCAAGATTATTTACAGCCTGTGATTGAATATGATAAAAAATACAACAGCAAGCTATTAGAAACGCTGCAAGTCTACTTACAAACGAATGGCTCGAAACAACAAACAGCAAATCAATTGTTTATCGTGCGACAAACTCTCTATCATCGCCTAAAGAAGCTTGAAAATTTGCTAGGAGAAAATTTCATGAAAGGGCACAATCGGATTACACTTGAGTTTATGCTTCTAGCTCATTCGTTAATTGAAGATAAGAAATGAAATTAGTCAGAATTGTTCGGGTGACTGGCACCACAGGCATGTTGCGGCTTACGTTACACGCGTTCCCATAGGGGTCTTTGTGAATTTTCAGAATTTTTTAGGTGACTGGCACATGCTATATAATCCTGGTCTGCGGTCATCGTACACTGGAATTCTGCCGCGCACTTCATCGACAATTGAAAAATCAACATCAATAACTGCTACTTCTTCATCGTCTGCTCCAATCCATAACACTTCTCCCCAAGGTTGAATTACCATGGATTGCCCATTGAAGTTTTCTACTTTGTTGGCAATACGGTTAACCGCAATGACGAAGCATTGATTTTCAATCGCGCGTGCCTGCAATAATGTTTTCCAATGGTCAATACGTGGTGTTGGCCATTGGGCTGGCACGAATAACACCTTTGCGCCTGTTAATGCGTGCGCTCTCAACCATTCTGGAAAGCGAATATCATAGCAAATAACGCCTGCCGCCTCAATATCTCCTAGTGCAAAGCGATTCATTTCATCGCCTGCTTCTAAAAATAGATGTTCATCCATCAAACGGAATAAATGTGCCTTACTGTATTCGCCAACTAGTTTTCCATCTTTATCAAACGTATACATCGTATTGAAAAATTTATCGCCCTTCTTCGTTGCCACAGAGCCCCCGACAATATGTACGCCAAGTTCCATTGCTAAACCTTGTAAAAATGCTTTCGCTCGTTCTCCATCCACATCTGCAAGCTCAGGTAATTTTTCAAGCGCGTAACCTGTATTCCACATTTCTGGAAGCACAATAATTTCTGCACCTAATGTTGCAGCCTCACGAATCTTTTCTTCAGCCCTTGCAAAATTCTCTTCCACTTTGCCAAATCCTACATTTAATTGAATACAACCTATTTTCATTTTTCATTCCCCCTGTGTAAAAAATAGTTTTTAAATTCGAGGTATAAATAGCTTTAAACATTTCCAAAAGCGCTGATCCTACTACCGCTTTTCTACTGTTCATTATACTACAGTTAAAAGTGCACTAATTTAGATTTTTTGCACAATTAGTCGATTAAGCTAACTAACAGGCTCCAATTTTACTTAGACCCACTTACACTAAGAATGTATTTTTTTAACGTATGTACGGTTGAAGAAAATCAAATCCGGGTATCTGTTACTGCCCTTCCATTTTTAACGTTTAATGACAATAACCATGTTTATTGCTATATTTAATACATACAAAAACGACAGATTTCTCGATATTATACGAAGGAAGGTAACATCATTTATGGACAGTACATTAATCGCTTTTTTACCTCTTTTAAGTTTATTCATCTACATAGCGCCCGTGATTTTTATCATTTGGTTTCTCCTTAAATTTCTTAAAGTACAACAGGAACAAGTACAAATTCTTAAACGTATATCTGATAAGTTAGATCAACGCTAAAAGGATGGGATTTCCCATCTTTTTTAGTTACTCTACTATTTTTCTAAATACATATCAGTAAAATTTCTCTTTTCGTAATGACATACTTTTCTTCTATATACAATGGGGAATATGGCTTTCCAATAGAATAAAGCGCTTTATCAAAAATGCTAAATGGAAAGAAGGCGTATGATGAAAAAGAAAACAATAATTATCGGGTCTGTATGGCTATTCGTTGCCCTTCTATTACTAGGCACCTATAAATTAATGAATTCTAGAACCTATCAGTTATTCGGGAATATAACTAAACAAGTAGAGACCACCCAAAAAGTGGTCGCTTTAACTTTTGATGATGGCCCAGCAGAAAACGTCAACATAATATTACCGCTATTAGCTAAGTACAATGCTAAAGCTACCTTTTTTCTAATCGGTGAAGAAATCGAAAAGTACCCTGAAGAAACGAAAAATATTGCAAAAGAAGGACATCAAATTGGCAATCACAGCTATTCTCATCATCGAATGGTTTTCAAAAGCCTTTCTTACTACAAGGCAGAGATTGAAAAAACAGATGTATTAATTCGAAATGCTAGATTTAACGGAGAAATCGATGTTCGTCCTCCGAATGGCAAAAAATTAATCGGACTTCCTTATTACCTAAATAAACAGCATCGAGACACGATTACTTGGAATCTCGAACCCGATAGTTATTTCAATACAGTTTCAGACAAAGTAAATGATGTAAAAGAAAATATTAAGCCTGGGTCGATTATTTTGATTCATCCAATGTATGATGACACAGACAAAGTACGTCAAACAATCGAAGGCATTTTACAAGCACTTTCAAATAAAGGCTATACATTTATTACCGTAAATGAACTGCAAGATATATAACATAAAAACAGCGTTAGTTTTGAACTAATCTTCTTTTCTAGCCTGCAATATAGTGAAGCGCAACCTATTTAGCCATATAGGGTCTAGACAATCAGTTGAAAAAGTACTAGTATTTGCAACATATCTACAATAATTATTATATTCTGAAAAAGGTGAACATTCATGGAATTATCTAAAAAACTACAACAACTCCCTACTCAGTTTTTTGCAGCACTTGTGCAAAAGGTCAATGCGGCATTAGCAGAAGGACGAGACATTATTAATCTTGGGCAGGGCAACCCTGACCAGCCAACCCCTCCTCATATTATTAAAGCGCTACAAGAAGCGGCGGAAAACCCTCAGCATCATAAATACTCTCCATTTCGTGGTATAGCCGAATTACGGCAAGCTGCCGCTGATTTTTATAAACGCGAATACAATGTAACAATCAATCCCGATACAGAAGTTGCTATTTTAGGTGGTACGAAAATTGGACTTGTTGAGCTACCAATGGCTGTGCTAAACCCTGGTGATACAATGTTATTACCTGACCCTGGGTATCCCGATTATTTATCTGGAGTGGTCTTAGGAGATGTTCAATACGATGTCATGCCACTTTTTGCGGAAAATAACTTCTTGCCTGACTATGATGCATTGTCCGACGAAGTAAAGGACAGAGCTAAGCTTCTTTACTTGAATTACCCTAACAACCCTACTGGTGGAACAGCAACGCTTGAATTTTTTGAAGAAACTGTACGTTTTGCTAAAGAACATCAGATTATTGTAGCACACGATTTTGCCTATGGTGCTATTGGCTTTGATGGCAATAAACCCGTAAGCTTCTTACAGGCAGAGGGTGCCAAAGAGGTCGGCATCGAGCTATATACATTATCAAAAACTTATAATATGGCTGGCTGGCGCATCGGTTTTGCAGTCGGTAATGCTCAAATTATCGAAGCGATTAATCTTATTCAAGATCATTTATTTTGTAGCCAATTTCCAGCAGTTCAACAGGCAGCCGCTGTCGCTTTAACATCTTCACAAACTTGTGCACAAGAGCTTAGTGCGACATATGAGCGACGTCGTAACGTATTAATCGAAGAAGCACAGCGCATCGGTTGGCAAGTAACAGCGCCAAAAGGCTCGTTTTTTGCATGGCTCCCTGTTCCCTTAGGCTATACGAGCGAACAATTTGCCGATTTATTGCTCGATAAAGCTGATATTGCAGTAGCGGCTGGCAATGGCTTCGGGCAGTTCGGCGAAGGTTATGTACGTGTCGGTTTACTTGTAAGTGAGGAACGCTTACAGGAAGCGATTCGCCGTATAGAAAAACTTAATCTGTTTAAACAATAATTCCACAATACAAGAAGCACCCGCCATATGACGAGTGCTTCTTGTTTCATTTTATTTACGATTTTTCATCCATTCTGGTTTCCCAAAGCCTTTGAAGTCTGCATCAATAATTTCTTCAAATTTAGCTGATTCTACAATTTCCACTAAATCCTTTGATAATTGCGAATCTTTATTCTCTGCCTTTACTGCGATAACGTTGCGGAATTGGTCAGGCATATTTTCTAAAAATACAGCATCTAGTAAATCTAATCCAGCCGCTAAAGCAAAGTTACCAGGAACTCCTGCTAAATCAACACTTTCTACTGTACGTGGAAGTGCTGCCGCCTCAATCGGTTGGAATACTAAATTTTTGTCGTTTTTCACAACATCTTTTTCTGATGCTTTTAATTCTTCGATTTTAGGATCAATCTCGATTAAGCCTTGTTCTTGCAATGATAACAATGTACGTGCTGCATTAGAAGGGTCATTGGCAATTGCCACTGTCGCCCCATTTGGAATTTCATCAATCGATTTATATTTGTTTGAGAAGAAGCCCATTGGCGCTGTCGGCACAATAATTAATGGTTCTAAATCCATGTTATTCTGTTCTTCAAAGTTTTCTAAGTAAATTGTATGCTGGAATAAGTTTGCATCAATATCCCCATTATCTAAAGCTTTGTTCGGTTGTACATAATCACTGAATTCTACTAATTCTACTTCATAACCCTTTTCTTCAAGCTGTGGAATAATAGCTTTTTTCAGCATATCACTATAAGGACCTGCTGTTGCACCTAATTTAATCGATTTGCTTTCCCCTGCTGCATCTGAATCTTTTTTTGAATCTGCTCCTTTGTCGCTTGCGCCACATGCTGCTAAAACAACAGCAAAGATGATTGTCAAAAATGCTAATAACGATTTTTTCATCTTATCAATCTCTCCTCTTTTTATCTTTTATCAATTGATTTTGCAAACCAGTCACCTGCAATTTGTATCGCTTGCACGAGCAAAATGAGTATCGCAACGGTAGCAATCATAATTGTATTATCATAACGGTAGTAGCCGAATCGAATGGCTAAATCACCAATACCACCACCACCAACTACACCTGCCATTGCAGAGAAAGCTACTAAACTAATCACCGTGACTGTCACTGCTTGAATAATGCTTGATTTTGCTTCAGGAATTAAGACATCCTTAATTATCATCCACGGCGTTGCTCCTACTGCAATAGACGCTTCTATTACCCCTTTATCAATTTCTCGTAACGACGTTTCCACTAAACGTGCAAAAAACGGAATGGCTGCAACCGATAATGAAACACTTGCTGCAATGGGTCCAATTGTTTGTCCAACAAGCAACTTCGTCAACGGGAATAAAGCAACCAATAAAATGATATATGGAATCGAACGAATCAAGTTCACCGCAAAGCCAAATACGCTTTTAATCAATCGATTTTCCCAAAACAATCCCTTATCCGTAACGAATAATAAAATACCCAGTGGTAGACCTAATACAATCGACACAGATAAGGAAATACCAATCATAATAATGGTTTCTTGAAAGGCCTTTAATAGATCTGGAACCATATCTATTAAATGTGTAACATCAAACATGCAAAACCACCTCCACAATCGCACCACGTTCGGTCATATAGGCCCTAGCTTTCGCTAACTCGCTGTCCTCACCTTGTAGCTCCATTAAAAAAATACCCAGTGGTCGCTCTTGAATGTACTCGATTGTGCCATGAAGGAAATTCCCTTTTACCTCAAAACGTTGCATCGTATCTGAAATAACCCCTTCACCTGCAACATTTCCTTTGAATAAAATTTTAACGATTTGACCCCGTACATCTTTTAGAATTGTTTTTGGAATATCAAAAGATACAACACTACTAATAAACTCCTGTGTTAATATCTTTTGGGGACTGGCAAAAATATCATACACATCCCCTTCTTCTATCACTTTTCCGTCCTGCATCACAGCCATACGATTACAAATTTCCTTCACAACATCCATTTCATGTGTAATAAGGACAATTGTAATGCCTAACTTTTTATTTATTTCCTTTAATAATCGTAAAATTGACACTGTCGTTTTTGGATCGAGAGCTGATGTTGCTTCATCGCATAGCAACATCGCCGGATTGTTTGCTAAAGCTCTAGCAATACCTACTCTTTGTTTTTGACCACCACTAAGCTGTGCAGGATAAACATCTCGTTTTTCTGCTAAACCAACCATCTCTAGTAGCTCATCCACTCGAGCAGGAATCGCATTGGCTGGCATACTCGCTGCTTTTAAAGCAAAGGCAATATTTTCACCAACTGTTTTTTGACTGATTAAATAAAAATGCTGGAATATCATGCCGATTTTTAAACGGGCTAAACGCAGTTCATTTCGGGATAGCTTCGTTAAATCCTTACCATTTATTAATATTTCACCACTAGTAGGTCGTTCTAGTAGATTTATACAACGCAGGAGGGAACTTTTCCCCGCCCCCGAATAGCCTACAATACCGAAAATATCACCACTATTAATTGTTAAGGATACATTATCTACACCAACAACCTCTTTTTTCTTTGCGCTATAAACTTTTGATACATTACGGAATTCGAGCATATTGTTCTCCTTACTCAATTATTCAATATCTAAAAACCTACTATTCTAATATGTTTTATAGAATAGTTTGAATTATGTTATTTGTCAATCTCTTTCGACAATAAGCTTATCCCTCATTATCTAATTTCCGTTTAAAACGATGAATATTGAGCAATATCTCGAAATTTCACAGTAAAACTAACAATGCAAGAAAAAAAAGAGCACTATTGTTCAAATTGAACAATAGCGCTCTGTCTTTATTATTTAATTACACCTAGTTCACGACCTACTTTTTCGTAAATCGCCAATGCATTGTCTAGCATTTCTTTTGTATGAGCCGCTGTCGGCATATTACGGACACGCCCAGTGCCTTTTGGAACAGTTGGGAAAACGATAGATTTTGCATAAACGCCTTCCTCAAATAAGCGACGTGAGAACGCTTGTGTAAGCTTTTCATCCCCAATAATACATGGTGTAATCGGTGTTTCAGAGTCACCAATATTGAAGCCTAACTTTGCTAATCCTGCTTTTAAGTAGTCGCCATTTTCCCATAGCTTATCATGTAGCTCTGTTGAGTCAATAAGCATTTGCACTGCTGCTGTAATGGCCGCAACATCACCTGGTGGTAATGCCGTTGAGAATAAAAATGGACGAGAACGTACTTTCAGCCAGTCAATTAAATTTTTCTTACCAGCTACATAACCACCGACTACGCCAATTGCCTTTGACAACGTGCCGATTTGGAAGTCGATTTCTTTTTCAAGCCCGAAATGTTTTACCGTACCTTTGCCTTTGCCTGTCACACCTGAACCATGTGCATCATCGACATACGTAATTAAATCAAATTCCTTGGCAATTTCTACGATTTCAGGCAGTTTGGCAATATCCCCATCCATTGAGAATACGCCATCCGTAATGACCATCACTTTATTATACAAACCTGATTCTGTCGCTTCTTTTGCCTTTGCGCGTAAATCCTCCATATCCGAGTGATTGTAGGCAATAATTTTCGCGCGCGATAAGCGACATCCATCAATAATCGACGCATGGTTTAATTGATCTGATAAAATCGCATCGTTTTTATCCATAACAGCTGAAATAGCCGCCATATTACAGTTGAAGCCCGATTGATAGGAAATCGCCGCTTCCGTTCCTTTAAATTCAGCGAGCTTTTCTTCTAATTTAACGTGTAGATCGAGCGTGCCGTTAATTGTACGAACAGCCCCTGCGCCTACACCATATTGTTCTGTTGCTTCTTTAGCAATTCGCTTTAATTGCTCATTTGTTGCTAAGCCGAGATAGTTATTAGAGGAAAGATTGATGAGATGCTGACCTCGAACCTGAATAATTGGTCCATTTGCGCCTTCTACTGCGTCAATTTCATTGTATAAGCCTTGATCTCGTAAGGCTTGTAAGTTTTCATCTAAAAATGCGTTTAGTACTTTAGACAAGAGTATCATCCTTTCTACAATTCATTTCTTCTCGGCGTCATAATATTCGGATTTTAGTACATGCATGCATTGTAAAATCCAAGGCTTCAGCCAGAGGCATTCTCTTCATTTAGCTGGCTTTTGAACATCTTTGCAACTAAGGGGTCACTTGCATCGATATTTCTTGAGCAATTAGCTATTAATTGAAGATCGACTAGTCTACTCATAGTGTAGCATAAGCGTGCAATTAGAATAAATTACTTTGCTAATCTTTCAAATAAAGGTGCTGTTTTTTCACGCCATATCGCAGTCGATACACAATGATCCATTAGCTGGCGAATCGTTTTCTCCGCTTCAGCATAACGCGTCGTATAGCCAATTGCATCTTGCATGGCGCTTTTATATTTCACACGGATATCTTCAATTTGAGCTTCGGCTTGCTCTGATAGCTTACAATGCTGACCCATATCAAAAATTTCATCGCCTAATCTTCCATCCTGCGGATTAAATACATGCGGTTCTGTGCTATCAAATATACAAAAATTTAATTCTGGTATGATGACCATATCCACTGATCCAGCATCTAAGCCACACCAAACAATTTGTGCATCTAATCCCCTTGCATTTGCTTCATCAGCCAATCCTTTCATTAATGAAGATTTACCTGTACCGGGCTTCCCTTTAATCATCAATCGTCTTGTTAAATTTTTTGTCATGCTGTCTACTGTATTTTCTGCTCCACGAGGTGTAAGTGTTCCTAATAATCGATGTGTACGTCGGCCTGTTTTATTTAACACGATGGATTGAAAAATAGTTGACTTTAAACGGGCAACTTGTTCATCTAACGCTTGCCAATCCATGCAACTTTGCGTGACTACTTCCCAGTCATCATGTATTTTTTTTGCAATTTCAAGCATTGTAATACACTTCTCACGCCACAAATCTCGCTCTTTTATCGCAACAGCCAGCTTTTCACCTATTTTTTCAAGCTGTTGTTCTTCTAGGCAATCATAAAAGGACAGCACGCGATGCTTCGTACCAAGTAAAGTTGGTTCAATGCCCCATGTTGAAGTCCAAATAAAAAGTCGATTACAACCTCTAACAAATACTCCTTCTATTACGTTCTCTAACAATGCGTGTTGAAACCACTCTACTGCAAAGCCCTGTTTTACATAAAAATAACCAAGCTCCTTCAGAAGCTCTGACCCTTTAAACGTTGATGCGCCTTGCAGAACGTAAACAAGTTCTGCTTCGTCCATCATTTCTTTATATAAATGTTTGATTCCTTGCCCTGTAAGTGCGTGTCCAAAATAGTAGGTCACATTTCCGTTCAATGTCGCTCCTCCTTTTTTTATGCCATGACAGTATATGAACTATCACAGAGAAAAATGAAAGGGAGCTAGCTCTAATTGTATGAGAATTGTGTGAGAATTGTGTGAGTGCCTGACACTAAAAAAACTATCCAAGATTATTCTTGGATAGTTGTAATTGGTGCCAGTTGCGCCTTTGTTACGGCGAGTAAATCATCTAGTTGTATATGCATTTGCATGCCGATTTTTCCTGCACTTACAATAATACTTCCTTGCTCCCGTGCAGATGCATCCACAACCGTCGGATACAGTTTTTTCATGCCGACAGGTGAGCAGCCACCACGAATATAGCCTGTATAACCTAGAAGCTCCTTTACTGCTAGCATCTCAATCTTCTTCTCTCCAACTACTTTAGCCGCAGCTTTTAAATCCAATTCTTCCGCAACTGGAATGACAAAAACAAATAGCTGTTGAGCGCTTGCCTTTGCGACTAATGTTTTAAAGACACAGGACACAGGATGACCAATTTTTTCAGCCACTGAAACCCCATCTACTTGACCATCACCTGTTTCGTATTCCAATACATCAAATTGTATTTTTTGCTGCTCTAATAGTCTAATCGCATTTGTTTTCGTATGCTTTGCCTTTGCCACAGTCAATTCCCCTATCTACACCATTAAGCTGTCATTGAAAACAACGCGTTATCCCCAAAAAGATAACCGTTTTTAGCCATTTTAATGTGTGCTGCATATGTTGCAGACGCCAGTTTAAATGTTCGTGCCTTCAACGCCTCTTCATAACTCTTACCGAAAATTGTATCTGCAAATGGGTCCAATTTCAATGCCTTCGCAAATCGCTCTGGCACCTTTACATCTACCGTTTCTGTAACATAAGCTGGATCTAGAGCCGCTTCTTCCAGCTCTAGTCCATTTAACATTGCCTGAATTTGTTGTATTTGAGTATCTGCACTAGCCGCTACACGTAAATCCTGTGAAGATGGGACAGTTGGCGCAAGTGCAGCACTTCGAACCTGCTGTAAAATTTGCAACGTATCAACATCACCACTATCTTTATCAAGTGCAACAATCGATGAATCGTCTAATGCTACAGATCCCTCAGCATTCACTTCTGAAGGCAATAACGAGTCATCAGCCTCACCGCCAACTGCTTTATAAGCTTGCTCATGTGCTCTTACACTTTTCTCTGCTTGTTGTAAGTCTTGAATCATAGCTTGTTGTTGTGGCGTTACATCTTTCGCTTCTTCTTTATGTTGCTCATATAAATCTTGATCTGTGCGTCCTAATAAAAGATTTTCGAGCTCTTGCAAAATGGGATTTTTTTTCGGTTGGAAATACTGTGCATTTTTACGATAAGCATCACCAGCCTCTTTACGCTGAAGAATCTTTTTTCGATTATAAAAGGCTGATTGTCTTTCTTGTTCTATTACATTTGATAGTTTCATAATATCACCTCGACTTTCTTTTTTAATATGCAAGTTACATCGTAAATATGAACAATTCACTCATAACGATTTTTATTCGAACAAAAGCATTCTGTACTCTTATTATCGGAATTTTCCATTATAAATTCAAGTACAAATTGATACTAACCTCCTAAAGAAACAATAATCTAAATATAATATAGGTAAAAAGACACCGCGTAAATCCATTTTTTCAGTGAACATTCCATTTCTTTATTACTTTATAATTTAGTTTCAATAAATTTTATCACTTTAAACACGTGGTAAATAGTGTAAACGTAACAATAAAAAACAGCCCATACATAAACGGACTGTTTTTTCTCTTCTTTTTTAAACGTTTCTTTTTGGAAAAATGAGAATACATTTGTAAGCTAAGTATCCAAACCAAGCGCCTAGCGTATTTAAAATCAAGTCATCGACATCCGCAGAACCTACCCTGAATATAAACTGGACTGTTTCCACAGTAAGGCTTGAGAAAAAGCCTGCGCAAACTACAATCCACACCTTCCGAAAGCGCTTTGATAGTAATGGTAACAAAAAGCCCATCGGTGTAAATATTAACAAATTGCCTAATAAGTTTAGGATAATTAAATCTAAATTAAAATATTGGGAGTAGTTGATATAACGTAAAATCGTTTCAAACGGTATAAAATTTGTCGTTACGCGCCAGCTACTATAATCAAATAAACCAATTTCACTTAAAGAATTTTCGCCTCGGAACAAACTAACACTGACATTCACTAAGCGATTAATGACTAATTTGTAAAAGGCGATAAATGTGTAAAAGCTGAAAAATACCCAGCCTATTACTTTAAGCTGTATGTAATACGTATCAATCCACGCGCGATATGGTAATGGTAGCTTGGCATCATCTTGAATACTAGGTATATTATTTTTTACCATGCTAATTCACTCACTTCCTCTTATCCATCCCATATTTTAATATGTCTGACCATCTCCATGCAAGAGGTGAAATATATCAAAAAATGCACACCAGCATGAACTGGGTGCATTTAAGTAAATCCTCTTAGACAGGATTTACACCATGTTTTCGTTGTGAAAATAACAAGTATTTTGACATATACAACTCCAAACGTGTTTCAAGTGCTCTACGTAAGTCATTCGGCTCAATGACATCATCAATAATTAGCTCAGAAGCTAAGCGATAAATGTCAATTTCCTCTTGATACTCTTTCCGTTTTTCCGCAATAAAGCTAGCTTGTTCTTCTTTTGGCAATTCAGCAATTTTATTGGCATATACTGCATTTATCGCTGCCTCTGGACCCATTACCGCAATTTGTGCGCTCGATAAGGCAATACAACAATCCGGTTCAAAGGCTGGGCCTGCCATAGCATAGAGTCCCGCGCCATACGCCTTGCGAACAATTACAGTTAGCTTTGGTACAGTTGCCTCACTCATGGCAAAAATCATTTTGGCACCATGACGGATAATACCCGCCTTTTCAACTTGTGTGCCAATCATAAAGCCAGGAACATCTACGAGGAAAATAAGCGGTATATTAAAAGCATCACATAACGAAATAAATTTTGCCGCTTTATCTGCCGAATCGTGGAACAATACGCCACCCTTCACACGTGGTTGGTTAGCTATAATCCCTACTGATTGTCCATTAATGCGCCCAAGCCCTGTTATTAATTCTGAAGCAAATAATTTCTTTATTTCACAAAATGAATCTTCATCAATCAATCGATCAATTAGCTGATACATATCAAACGGCGAGTTCTGATTTTTAGGTATTAAGTCTTCAATTGATTTTTCAAAAGATGCTGGTGGCTTTGGTGCTTCAACTTTGCTACGCTCAGCATAGTTATTCGGAAAATAGCTCAAGTATTTACGAGCATAAGCAATCGCTTCCTGCTCTGTTTTTACAAGCACGTCCCCACAGCCAGATACGGAACAGTGCATTTTCGCGCCACCCATTGTCTCTAAATCTACCTTTTCACCAATCACCATTTCCGCCATACGCGGTGACCCTAAATACATGGAAGCATTACCTTCCACCATCACCACAATATCAGAAAATGCAGGAATATAAGCGCCACCTGCTGCTGAAGGCCCAAACAACAAGCAAATTTGTGGCACTTTACCAGAAAGCTTCACCTGATTGTAGAAAATACGTCCTGCGCCACGACGCCCTGGGAACATCTCTAGTTGGTCTGTAATACGCGCACCTGCCGAATCGACTAAATAAAATAATGGACAATTTAGCTTCTCTGCCGTTTCTTGAATACGAATCATTTTTTCGACAGTTCGTTTTCCCCAAGATCCAGCTTTAATGGTTGAATCATTGGCTAACACACATACTGTACGACCATGGATTTTACCAATACCCGTAATGACACCATCTGCCGGTAAATCACCTGCTAAACAGTTTGCGTACAGGCCATCCTCTGATTGAAGTCCATCATCTAATAATAATTCCAAGCGCTCTCGGACAAATAGCTTGCCTTGTTGTGCATTTTTATCGTGATATTTTGGCAAACCCCCTGCTAAAATTTGATCTTTCATCGCATTGGATGTGTTTTCTGTAGAGATATTACTCATGTTCCATTCCCCCTTTGCAGTCCATTACTTCCCTAAGTATTGCGGTGCTCTTTTTTCTTGGAATGCTTGTAAGCCCTCCAAACGATCTTCAGTTGGAATAAGTGCACTATAGGCCAATGATTCAATTTTCAAACCTGTAGCCAAATCTACTTCCATCCCATTATTGATAGCATTTTTCGCCTGAATCAATGATAGCGGCGCATTTTTCGCCATTTCCAGTGCAAGTTGAAGCGCTCTTTCCTGCACTTCATGCCCCTCATAGACATATTCCACAATACCAAAACGCTGTGCTTCCACGGCATCGATTCGACGTGCTGTATAAATGAGTTCCTTTGCTTTTCCAATGCCGATTAGTCGCGGTAAGCGCTGTGTTCCTCCTGCCCCAGGTATAATACCAAGAGAGGTTTCAGTAAGTCCCACTTTTGTATGTGTAGCTGCTACCCGTAAATCGCAAGCTAAAGCAAGTTCTAGCCCGCCCCCAAATGCAACGCCATTTAATACGGCAATCACAGGTTGCGCCAATGCTTCAACTTTAGCAATTGTTGTGCCGATTTGTTGCACAATTTGTTTTACTTGTCGGTCGGACATACCATTGCGTTCTTTTAAATCAGCACCTGCACAAAACGCCTTTTCTCCTGCACCTGTTAGTAAAACAACCCGCACTACTGGATCAGCATTTATTTTATCTAGTGTCGCACTAAGGTCGTTTAGTAATTGTACAGACATGGCATTTGCAGCTTCGGGTCTAGAAAGTGTAATAAGCCCGATATTACCTGGTAATACATCAAATTGAACGAGCTGTTGTGTCACGTGACATTCGCACTCCCTTCATTACGAACAATTGCCATTTGCTTAGATGCAACGTCCTTCCCTAGCCTCTGTTCGATAAATCGTACAGCATCTAGCAACTTTTCCATGTTAACGCTGGTTGCTATGCCCATGCCGTCTAATAGATACAGCAAATCTTCTGTGGCAACATTGCCGGTTGCCCCTTTTGCATAAGGACAACCTCCTAAACCACCAAGGGAACTATCAAATTTTGTAATCCCCATTTCTAAGGATTTCGTAATATTGGCAAGTGCTGTACCACGCGTATCATGAAAATGCATGGCAAATTTTTCAACCGGATATCTCTTTAACAGCTCTTCTAAAAGATACTCAACTTGTGTCGGTACGCCGACGCCGATTGTATCCCCTAGTGATATTTCATCAACGCCCATTTCTAATAATTTATCTGTAACTTGTAAAACCTTTTCTGGGTGTATGTAACCCTCGTAAGGGCAACCAATTACTGTTGAGATGTAACCGCGTACGTGCTTGTTTGCAGCCTTTGCCCCAATAACTACTTCCTTTAAAATCGGCAATGTTTCAAGTATCGTTTTGTTAATATTTTTTTGGTTATGACTTTCACTTGCCGACATAAAAATGCTTGCTTCATCAATACCCGCTTGCAATGCACGTTCTAGTCCTCGCATATTCGGCACAAGGGCTGCGTACGTTATATCTTTTTCTCGTTTAATCGCTTGCAACACTTCTACCGCATCTGCCAATTGTGGAATCCACTTCGGATGAACGAAAGACGTTACTTCTATATAATTTAATCCCGACTGACTAAGTAAATTGACTAGCTGTATTTTATCTTCAGTTGCGATGTGTACCTTTTCATTTTGCAGGCCATCACGAGGACCAACTTCCTTCAACGTAACATGCTTCGGTAATTGCATAGAAATGCCTCCCTATTCAATTTCTAAAATATCATCATCTACGTTAATAAAATCGCCCTCATTCGCGATGATTTTTGAGACAATGCCATCCTCTTCAGCGGCAATCGGAATCTCCATTTTCATCGACTCTAAAATCGCAACATCTTGCCCAGCTGTCACCTTTTCTCCTTCTGCCACTACGATTTTCCATACTGTTCCTGCCATGCTTGCTTTTACTGTTGCCATATTAACCCCTCCAAATTGTTAATGACTGTATTTAAGTGCTTAAATCACACTTACATCCATACATTGATTATCATTTTGTAACGCACGCTTACTCACTCCACGCTTTGCATAAGCTACTCAGTATGAAAACATCTTTTCGTCATCTCGTACTTTAAAGCACGCATGCCGAATGCTCATATCTTATTTTGTTTCTGTTAATTGTGGTAAATAGAATTCCTCGACAAATTTTGTTGTTGTATGCCCTTGTAAAAATTGCTCGTGACTGACAGTTTTCAAAAGCATCGGTATATTTGTTTGAATTCCTTCAATTTTATATTCTTTTAGTGCCTGTATAAGGCGTTGACATGCAATTGTCCGCGTATCTCCCCAAACGATTAATTTACTAATCATTGGATCATAGAAAGGAGTTACCGTTGTGCCTGCTTCTACACCGCATTCATGTCGAATGCCTTCACCTATTGGCAATACCAGTTCTGTAATTTTGCCTGGAGACGGGAAAAACGTTGTAGGGTTTTCTGCATAAATTCGTACTTCAATGGCATGCCCCTGTTTATCAATGCTGTCACGCGTAAAGCTCAATGACTGTCCCGCAGCTACTTTCAATTGCTCTTCCACAAGATCTAGTTTTGTTATTTCTTCTGTGACGGGATGCTCGACTTGCAAGCGTGTATTCATCTCTAAGAAATAAAAATTTTGCTCTGCATCGACTAAATATTCAATTGTTCCTGCATTGACATAACCGATGTGCTTCGCCGCCTGTACAGAAGCTTCTAACATCCTTGCTCTCGTCTCTTCAGAGATGAATGGAGAGGGAGCTTCCTCCACCACTTTTTGATTGCGTCGTTGAATGGAGCATTCTCGTTCAAACAACGGAACGACATTGCCTTTGCTATCTGCAATAATTTGCACTTCCACATGATGTGGATTCGCAATAAAACGTTCCATATACATCGTGCCATCACCGAAAAATGATTGTGCACGTTTCTGATTACCCTCGAATGCTTTTGCGAGCTCTTCTGCATCTGCCACCAGTTGCATGCCGATGCCACCACCACCAGCAGAGGCTTTAAGCATAATGGGATAACCTAAGCGTGCAGCAATTTCAACTGCTTCTGTTACATCTTTAACAGGCGCCTCTACCCCTTCTACAATCGGTACACCAGCAGCTTTCATCGTTTTACGCGCTTCTAATTTACTGCCCATTGACGCAATCACAGTTGCACTTGGTCCAATAAATACGAGTCCTGCTTCCGCACAACGTTTGGCAAAATCGGCGTTCTCTGATAGTAAGCCATACCCTGGATGTATGGCATCAGCACCGCTTTCCTTGGCGATTTCAAGAATGCGTTCAATATTTAAATAGCTTTGTACAACAGGTGGTTTACCTACGCAGTATGCTTCGTCCGCATCTTTGACATGTAAACTTTCTGCATCCGCCTCGGAATAGATCGCAACCGTTAGAATATTTAATCGCTTACATGTGCGTATAACCCGTCTAGCAATTTCACCACGGTTGGCAATTAATACTTTTTTAAACATTTTGTTGCCCCCTTCCTATTTCACCTTCACTGCTGCCAAAAATTCTTCGCGTAGCTTAAATTTCTGTACTTTTCCTGAAGCAGTCATTGGGTAGCTATCGATAAAGAAAATATGTCTTGGAATTTTATGTTTAGAAATTTTATCTCGACAAAATGCTCGAATTTCTTCTTCTGTCGCCTGTTCCCCTTCTCGTAAAATAATCCATGCTGCCGCTTCTTCTCCATACTTAGGATCGGGAACACCAGCGACCTGCACATCTTCAATTTTTGGGAACGTGTATAGAAATTCTTCAATTTCACGTGGATATAAATTTTCTCCACCACGAATAATCATGTCCTTCAAACGACCTGTTACTCTGACATAACCATCCTCATCCATCGTCGCTAAATCACCCGTATGCAGCCAACCGTCTTGATCGATTGCAAGTTGGGTTTCTTCTTGGTTGTTATAATAGCCTTTCATCACATGGTAGCCTCTTGTACAAAGCTCACCTTGCTCATTTATCGGCGCTTCCACATCTGTACCAGGAACAACAATTTTAACTTCTAGATTTGGTAATGCTCGACCTACTGTCTCTACTTTTAAATGGAATGGATCATCTGCTCGTGTTTGTGTAATAACAGGTGAAGATTCCGTTTGACCATAACAAATGGTTATGTCAGTCATCCCCATTTTTTCGATGACCGCTTTCATGACTTCGATTGGGCAATTAGAGCCTGCCATTACACCCGTACGCAATGTCGATAAGTCGTATGACGAAAAATTCTGCAAATTCAATTCACTTATAAACATTGTTGGTACACCGTGTAATGCTGTACATTTCTCTTTTTCAACTGTTCGTAACACTTCCGCAGGTGCGTATTCTTGTACTGGGACCATTGTTCCACCACTTGTCGTAATGGCTAGTGTACCGATGACACAGCCGAAACAATGGAAAAATGGCACAGGAATACATAAACGATCTGCTGAAGTTAGACGCATACATTCAGCGATGTTAACGGCATTATTAACTAGGTTATAATGTGTTAACATAACACCTTTTGGAAAACCCGTTGTACCTGAAGTATATTGAATATTAATGACATCATCATAATGTAATGAAGCCTGTATTTGATCTAATTGTTGCTCTGTTACTTGCTTTGCAGATGCCAATACATCTGACCAATTCAGGACACCTGGGTACTTTGTTTCGCCAATTAAAATAACATTTTTTAATAGAGGTAGTCGCTTCGATTGCAAATTACCTGGTTCACAATGTTCAAGCTCAGGACATATTTCTTGGAGTGTATGAATAAAAGAATGGTCACGAAAATTTTCGATTAAAATAATCGTCTTTGCATCGGATTGTCTTAGTAAATATTCCAGTTCATGGGCACGATAATTGGTGTTAACAGTGACAATTGGCGCACCCATTTTTCCTGTACCAAACTGTAACTGTACCCACTCTGGAACATTTGTTGTCCACACGGCAATATGGTCTCCTTTTTCAATTCCAAGGGCCAGTAACCCCCTTGCCACTAAACGACTTTGCTGATTTAACTCCTCATAAGTCAACCGCAAGTCTCTGTCTGCATACACTAGCGCTTCATGTTTAGGATATTTTTTAGCCTGTTCATCGAGCAATTGACCAATTGTTTGATACACAAGTTCTGCCATGAAAATCCCCCTTCAATATGCTATTTAATTTTTAACAGCCAATTAGACGAGAAATAACGAGACGTTGAATTTCAGATGTTCCTTCACCGATTTCCATTAACTTAATATCACGCAAATGACGTTCTACATCATATTCCTTCATATAACCTGAACCACCATGAATTTGAATGGCTTGATTACAAGTACGGAAGCCCATCTCAGAAGCAAATAATTTCGCCATCGCTGCCTCTTTAGCAAATGGTTTTTTCTGATCTTTAAGCCACGCTGCTTTATGTACTAGCGTACGAGCTAGCTCAATTTCCATTGCCATATCTGCCAACTTAAACTGTATTGCTTGAAACTTGGCGATTGGTGCCCCAAACTGCTCTCGTTCATTGGCATACTTTAATGCTTTTTCATATGCAGATTGTGCAATGCCGACTGATAGCGCAGCTATGGAAATACGGCCACCATCCAATGTATTTAAAAATTGACTGAATCCACGTTTTTCGTCCCCTAATAAATTCGTTCTTGGTACGCGAACATTTTGCAAAATAATTTCACAAGTATTGGAACCACGCACACCCATCTTGTCATAATTACAATTGATTGTGACACCAGGCGTATTCGTTGGCACAATAATGGATGAAATGATTTTTTTGCCATCTTCACGTTTACCTGTTACTGCCGTGACAATAATTTGGCGCGCATGACCTGCATTGGTAATCCAGCATTTTTCTCCGTTAATAACGTAATCATCACCATCTATAACTGCTGTTGTACGGGTACCGCCAGCATCAGACCCCGCATTAGGTTCCGTTAAGCCGAAAGCACCTAATGTTTCCCCTTTCGCTAAAGGAACAAGCCATTCACGCTTTTGCTCTTCCGTACCAAAATTATAAATAGGAGCAGCGCCTAAGCTTACTGCTGCTGCATAGCTTAAACCCGTACCACCACACGCACGTCCAATTTCTTCAACAGCTATTGCATAGGAAACCGTGTCTCCTCCAGAACCACCATATTCCTCTGGAAACGGGATACCTAATAAGCCTAGCTCAGCCATTTTTTCAAAGCTTTCTATTCTCATTGTTGATGTCTCGTCGACTTCACGAGCATAAGGTTTAATCTCTTTCTCTGCAAAATCACGTACCATGTCTCGAATCATCGCTTGCTCTTTCGTTAGTTCAAAGTTCATTCCCATTTCCCCCTAATATCCAATTTGCCATAGCGGAATTCATTCAGACGACAGTTACACAATATTTAGACCGACTAGTCGGTCTGTACTAAACATTAATAAAACCAGCTTGTTCTTCTGGCTTCATCTTTACCATAAATTGAGTTGCTTCTTCCATAGCTTGGTCTGTCACAATTGCTCGTAATATCATATCTGTAAATACTTCTGTAATTTCCTCCATTGTTAACGGACCCGTTTGTTTAAACCACATATATGTCCAGTTAATCATCCCTACAATGGCCATTGTTACAATTGTACAAGGCAATTCAGCACGAAAATCCTTTGTCTGTTGCCCTTCTTCAATTACCTTTTGTAAAATATCCCGATATTGATCCCGCTTCTTATGAATGATTGCACTATATTCTTCTGATAAAGAACGGCTTTCCTCATAAAATACGGTAATATGAGATTGGTATACATCAAACACTTGGGTCAACGTTTGAAGCATTGCACATAAGCGTTTAATCGGTGTATCGTATTTGTCATACGCTTCCTGTGACTGTTTAATCACATAGGAAATAAACACGTCATGAACCTCATACAACAGTTCATCTTTCGATTTAAAATTATGATAAAACCCACCTTTTGATGCGCCAATATACTCCACAATGCGTTCAACTGTTACATTGTGATAGCCATCTTGCTGAAACAGTACTACAGAAGCATCTACAATTCTTTGTTTTAACGTTTTTTTTACCATAGGCATCTATCATCCTTCTTTTATAACACTTACCCCTTTGTTCCCTATAACTAGGACTAACATTTTCTTAATTTTCCTAATTATAAAAACTATGACACTCTAAATATAGCATCACAAAAAATCACTGTCTAGTTTAAAAAAGAATTTTAATGACATTAAAAAGAAAATAAACTACATTAAACAGAATAAAATAATGTACCACTTCCACAAAACACATACAATAACTGTATGCACACCATTTAAAATTCATTACTTGCGTGCCAGTCACTCAAACAATTTATAAAAAATACCTCGAGGCGTTGGTGTCGATGCCGAAAGTAGCACGCTGATATAACCTTATACAAACAAAACCAGCAAAACATCTTTCCGATGTCCTACTGGTTTTGTTGAAGTCCCTCTTGAATTGTAGCTAGTTCAACGTGATTGCAAATTCCGAATTCGATGCACCAGCAAATACAACCGTTCCGTTCTTCGGCAGTTTTACTTTGTTATTGCCATTTACAACAGTAAAATTAATACATAATCCCTTGTCATCATACACCGCAAACGAACTATTTGATGGCAACTCCACCGTCATCGTTTTCCCTGCTAACGCTTCCGGGATTGTAAACCAGCTCGCATGTCCATTTGCTTGTAGTGTAACTTTGGATGATTGGCTTGCATCAAGCGGTTTTAAGTTGGATTCACTTACGTATAAAAATCCGGACATCTCTAAATATTCATCGTCACCTTCTGTATAGAAACGGGTTTCCGTCGTATCACGTCCACCCATCACAGGTATTTGGAGCTGATGCATCGCCGTGTTAGGGCCTGTAATCTTACTGCTTCCCCAATAGCCTTCCATCGCTTCCTTGCTATTAATTTGGATAGGCACGATTGGTGCAAAATATAGCAAAGAACTAAATTTCTCACTCACAAGATAAAACTTGACACCTTCTCGCTTTGCCCATGCGGCAGCTGTTTCCTTCGGTAGCACATTGTCTTCAAGTTTCTCGGCTACATAATGCGTAATTGCTATTTGCCCTAAATCTGGCAGAGACGAATATGTGCTCTCCTTCAAATAAGTTCGTCCATTCTTCTCCGTGACGAAGTTAAGCTTGGCGGTACCATTCTCATTCATAAAGCTTCCATCGGCAGTATATATATATTTTTCTTCTGGATTAGTTGGCAAGATTAGTTCGTCATTCTTCGTAATTTCTATTTTGAAATGACCGGAACTATTGCCGTAAAAACCTGCATTCTTTGCTAGGTCTTCAGGCATTTTGTCCTTGACTGGCTTGCCAAAGGATTTACTCGGCTTGATGTCCTTAATTGTGCCCTTCTCTTTAAGCGCCGCGAGCAGTATTTCAGTCGCCATTAGTTGATTTGTCATACTGCTACCGCCAGATGATAACACAGCCATTGCCATCTTCTGTTCAGGAAGTACGACCAGTGAAGCATGTTGCAATCTCGTGTCGCCGCCTTTAGCCAAACCTTTTATCCCATATTCATTAAATGGATATAGTTTCACACTATCCCAACCAAGACCATAGTTGATAATACTATCTCCATCCTCTGGCCACATTCCTTTTTTATATTCCTCTTGCTCCATCGCCTGAACTGCCTTGTCAGAGAGGATTCCTTTTTCCTGTCCCATAAATATTTGTGAGAATTGCACAACATCTTCGGCAGTGGAAGAAATCCCTCCCGTACCAATCACATTCACTGATTCAGGTGGAAGCTGTCCTTGATATGTTGGAAAATAAAGTCCTGCCCGCTTATCATTTTCCCATTCGTCCTGTGGCGTTTTCGTATGATTTAGCTTTAAAGGTTCTGTAAACTGTTGATGGATAAATTCCGTAAAGCTCATACCGCTGACTCTTTCAACCATTATCTCGGCTAGCGTAAAACCGTCGTTGCAGTATACTGAGAACGCGCCAGGATCAGCCTTCAATTGTTGGTTGGACAATTGGCGTAACAAGTTATCATGGGCATAAGTATCATTATCGTTAAATAAAAAAGTATTAGTAAACGTACTACCTTGCAAGCCAGAGGAGTGGTTTAATAGCATACGTGGCGTAATGCTTTTGTAACGCTCATCTTTCATCTTGAAATCAGGAATATAGTGGACAACAGGTTCATCCAAATCGACTTTTCCTTCATCGACCAATTTCATAACAGCTGCAGTTGCATACATTTTACTGACTGAACCAATCCCGTATAAAGTATCTTTAGTCAGCGGCTGTTTCCCTTCCATATCATTCTTGCCTGTCTGACCTGACAAAACAAGTTTACCATTATCAATTAGCGCATACTGCACGCTAGTCGTCTCATAGGAATTCGTAATTAGCGCAGCCTTCTCTTCCGCAATCTTTTTTAGTTCTTGACTAGCTAATTCTTGGCTAGCCACAACCGCAGTCTGACTGTTAGAAAACGCCAACGCCCCAGTTGGTAGACTTATTGATAATGCTAGTGTAGCGGCTAACACCGCAGATAGTTTATTTTTCATAATTGCCCCCTTAGATAAGTAATCAATTTCATTGCTTCTACCTTGTTTAGCAGTATAGCTCAACTAATCTAGATCAGAACCTCTCCTTCCAACTAATTTGGTAAATATCCACAGCAAATCTGTTATACACAAGATAACACAGTTTTGTTATTACAGTCAAATATTTCTATTAATATAAATATCAAACAAAAAAATCTCTCCACTATAGCGTGGAGATGATGTTAATTTTCTTATGTCCTCCGTTCACATAGTCTTTAAGTGCGGTGATTAAAATAACTGTTAGTGGAGAGAGTTGGTGTTTGAGAGTAATTGAAAAGTAAGAAGAACTAGCAGAAAAATATGGACTACAAACTTCTTATTGAAAAGAAATGGAGCGTGGAGCTAAGAATATTACTTTACTAACGTTAGGCAAAATTCCAAAATACGGATTGGGGGACGGAGATTTTCTACAAAATGCCCTCGAACATTGGTTAGGGAATTTTATTACTAATAATTTGTTGTTTCTACCTTTATGTACATATAAAATATATAGCTTAATCCTAAAAAAATATCTCCCTGTTGGATAAACAGATTAATCTGGCTATCCAACAGGGAGCAAATCAAATGCATGTATTTCATTAAGAGCGCTACGTTAAATAGCGATTCTATGCCTCGTTTAGCTGTTTGTTAGCTAGTAATATTCTAAATACCATACCAATGTCTTTAGAATATAATAGACCTACGATATGCTGCAAAGATTTATTTTTTACATCGAGAAGCTTCTGGTTTAGGTCAATTTATTAGTGGTACCGATATTGAAACATATTTGCCAGAATGAAAACTAAATTTCTACTAGTTAACAGTCTATGGGCAAATTCTATTGAATTTGCCCATAGTCCTAAATCTTCCGATGATTTAATTATCAGAGTTAAAGCCTTTTAATAGATCTGCAAACGGATTATTCAAAGGTTCTTCTTCTTTTGCTTGTTGTTTCAAATACTTTTGTACACTTCGCTTATCCACTTTTCCGCCACCTTCTTTTTTGCGACGAGCTTCAAAGGCAGATAATTTTTCACGATGTCCGCATTTGCATACGAAGATTTGACCATCGCCTTCACCACGTAACTCTAGTTTTTTCTTACATTGAGGACAACGAGCGTTCGTTATGCGAGCTACATTTTTCTTGTATCCACATTCACGATCTTGGCATACAAGCATCTTACCTTTCTTACCGTTCACTTCAAGCATTGGTTTGTTGCAATCAGGGCATGATTTCGTTGAAATATTATCATGTTTATACTTCTTATCGCTTGATTTGATTTCTGCAACTATTTTTTTCGTGTGTTGCTTCATTTCATTGATAAATACTTCTTTCTTCAATTTCCCTTTTGCAATCAACTCCAACTTTTGTTCCCATTCAGCAGTCGTTGCAGGTGAGCGTAATTCTTCAGGCACTAAATCTAATAGCTGGCGACCTTTTGAAGTAATATAAATTTCTTTACCGCCTCGTTGCTCAATCATAAAGGAATTAAAAAGCTTATCAATAATATCGGCACGCGTTGCTACAGTACCTAATCCCCCCGTTGATTTTAAAGTATCGGCTAACTGTTTATCATTACTCTCTAAATACTTTGTCGGGTTTTCCATCGCAGATAGTAATGTTGCTTCATTAAAACGTGCTGGGGGCTTTGTTTGACCCGTTGTTTGTGCAATTAAATGAACTTCTAATGTTGTGCCATTTTCGATTCGAGGGAAAACTTGCTCTTTTAAGTCGTCATTCGATTCCTCATCATCAAAGCGGTTTTCATATACCTCCTTCCAACCAGCTACAGTAATTGTTTTTCCTTTTGCAACAAAATTTTCATCACTAATTTTCGCGCGTAACGTTAATTGTTCAAATTCATGTGCTGGGAAAAATACCGCTAAGAAACGTTTTACAACTAAATCATAAATCTTACGTTCTTTATCATTAAAGTTTGCGAAATTTACGTATTCTTCAGTTGGAATGATCGCATGGTGATCAGAAACTTTAGCATCGTCTACAAACGCTTTAGTTGCTTTTATAGGTTTAGATAAAATTTTATTAGCAAACGGGCGGTATTCGCCAATTCCGCATGCTTTTAGACGTTCTGGTAACGTTGCTACGATATCGCTTGAAATATATCGTGAATCAGTACGAGGATACGTTAATACTTTATGTTGCTCATATAGCTTTTGCATAATATTTAAAGTTTCTTTCGCAGAGTAACCAAAAATTTTATTCGCATCGCGTTGTAATTCTGTTAAATCATACAGCCCAGGTGCAAACGATTTTTTAGGCTTACGCTCTACTTCAATTACCTTTGCGTTGTTGTTACCTAGTTTTTTAACGATGGTATCGATTTTACCTTTTTCAAAGCTACGGCTATTGCCTTTTGCATCTTGCCAAGTAAGTTTTAAATTATCTTTTGTTTTTGCTTCAATACCGTAATATGTTTGAGGTTTAAAATTTTTAATTTCTTCTTCGCGAGCTGCAACCATGGCAACAACAGGTGTTTGGACACGCCCGCAGTTTAATTGTGCATTAAAACGTGTTGTTAAAGCACGTGTTGCATTCAATCCGATATACCAGTCAGCTTCACTACGAGCTACAGCAGCATGATATAGATTTTCATAATTTTTGCCTGGTTTAAGATTGTCAAAGCCCTCTTTAATTGCTTTGTCGGTTACAGAAGAAATCCATAGACGTTTGATTGGCTTTTTAGTGTTTGCTTTTTCAATGATCCAGCGTGCTACTAATTCGCCCTCTCTCCCAGCATCTGTAGCTACAATTATTTCTTTTACATCATTTCGAGTTAGTTGCGATTTCACCGCATTATATTGTTTACCTGTTTGCTTCATTACAACCAATTTCATGCGTTCCGGAAGCATTGGTAAATCTTCTAAATTCCATGTTTTATACTTCACGTCATATGCTTCTGGGTCCGCTAATGTTACAAGATGTCCCAGTGCCCACGTCACAATATATTTGTCGCCTTCTAAAAAACCATTCCCTTTTTTTGTGCATTTTAGTACATTTGCGATGTCACGCGCAACGGATGGTTTTTCGGCAATTACTAAACTTTTTGCCATATTTTCATACTCCTTTACTTACATCTGTCATGTTAAATATACCACAAGTAAAGCGTTATATTTTTTTAGCCACTCTTACTTAGAAGTCCTACTAAGGTGATGAGTGGAATTTTCAAAAATATTAAAGAATGATTTTAAGTATGCATAGGAAGGCTGCTAATTTATCAGGAGCAGCTAGGCAGTCTAGTTTAACGACAATTTTCATATGAAAATGTAGTTTCACATTGCAAACAACTGGTTCAATATTCAATGGGCTGTAGAGGAAAAGTTGTGTGAAATGATTAGTTGCGTCTTGAATTTTCTTTTTTTCATCTAGTAAAATGTACATAAACTAGTAAAACTTTTAACTGTTGCATCATTCATCGTTCCATCCCTCATATTTGCCTATATTGTATTCCTTTAAGGTTTTATAATTAAACATTTACATAAAAAAGTATTTTTAAAACTGCATACTCCTATTCCCTTAACATATATTGAATTGCCATAATATTCTCAAAATTATGAAGGAGGAGAAGAAAATGCAAGCTCAAGACTTTAGACCACGAAATGTGATTATTATTACGATTATTGTTGTTTTGTCACTTATTATTGGTCACGCGATTTATGTAGATTATATTGATGTTTCTTCATATGTAAATGAAATCGTTGAATAAGTTCTAAGGTATTCCATTGGATTGTGCAAAACTGAATCAAAGTGAAGCTTGTGGCAGTCATTAATATGTAAGTGGAATCATGCCATAAATTTATATAGTAATAAAAAGAAGAATCTGCATAGCACTCTTTACTTTTACGAGGAGGGGTATAGGCAGATTCTTTTTTCAACACTGATGGGAGTTTATAGTGCTTTCGCGGGTAAAATGCTTTACTCCGCGGGTATTTCTCTCCCTTTCGCGGGTAAACACCTTTACTCCGCGGGTATTTCTCTCCCTTTCGCGGGTAAACCTCTTTACTCCGCGGGTATTTCGCAACCAGTCATTTGTGTAGCTGTTTGCGAAGATATTGTTGATGGTCAAGTATGCGTTGATCGTTTGGTTTATGGTGGCGTGCTGCTTCATTGTGTTCATAGGCATTTTCATAAAGCCGTAATCGATCATATAATAGACTTAATTGATAATGCGGTATCCATGTTGAGTATGCTCGTTTGTAAACGCCAATAGTGCAAGGCGTTACTTGTAAAGCTTGGGAATACCAATAAATTGCTTCCTTATTTTTCGATTGCGCCATAAAGTGTTGGCCGATTCGACAGCATGTTTCCGGTTTTGGCTGATCATACAATAATGATTGAAAAACGGCCTGTGTCGCATTCTTGGTATCTTGTAATTGCTCATAGCAATCTGCTAAATTTAAACAAGCTTGAACTTGGGCCTCAGATGTTTCGAGTGCTGTATCTAAAAATGTATGATAGTGATTAATTGCTTCTAAAAAACGGCTGTGTTGTTTTAATTCATTTGCATAATGGAAAAAATCTCTTGGCGCAAATGTATATCCGTCTGCTATTAACCGCTCATATATGCGTAGATTACGAGCTGTTTGTTGCTTTACTGGTACATGCACAACTGCTACATCACTTTTATAGATGTTACCTGTTACATCCAAAAACTCATGCACTGCTCCCTGCCACTGATAATGACGTGCTCGCTTTACTAACCGGTATCTTTTTTCACTCGTTGCGACAGTCCCATCCGCCTCTAGCGTTACAACATAATCCATTGAAACTGCATCGATGCTTGGATAAAGAAATTGCTTTAATTGTACTAACTTTTGCTGATGTTCAGATGTGAGCACATCATCTGCATCAAGCCACAAAATATAATCTTTCGTTGCTTGCTGGAAGGAAAAGTTCCGCGCCTTTGCAAAATCATCGCACCACGGAAAATCAAAAATTCTAGAGGTATAGTGCTGTGCAATATCCTTTGTACGATCAGTTGAGCCAGTATCAATAATATTGATTTCATCCACTACATGTTGGACGGAATCTAAACATCTTTCGAGCAAGCTTTCTTCATTTTTGACAATCATACATAAACTAATCGTTATCATTAGGACCCTCCTTTATGTAAGTAATATATGCAGGCTAGAAAATTTGCACGCTGTTATCTAAATGCACAAAAAAAACGAACGGCAACTGCGCCGCTCGTTCTCGCATTTATAAATATTGTGCTCGCCATTGTGGCTGCTCTTGGTCTGTAAGTTGCTGTTCTAGCTCTTCGTCCCATTTATTTAACAAAGTATTCCATACACGAACGTAGATAATATCTTGTTCCTTATCGTAAAGAAGAAATTCTAGACATGGAATATCATTGATTTGTTTCGCTTCTGATGTCACAATGGTTTCGATTATTTTCTGCGAGCTTGATGCTTCTTCCTCTCCCTGCTGTAAAGCTATAAGCAACATTGCCTCATCAAATTGTTCTTGTTGCTCTGCCTCTTTATCAACATAACGATAAGGAGCTGGCAACTCATCAAATTCCTCTATCTCGTCTTCTCCAACAGGGAGAATCGCTTGGTGGCATGGACTAAATAACAAAGTCGCTGTTTCGACTTCTAACTCCTCTTCGAAAATGCCACGTGCCAACTGTTGTTGTCCTTTAGGGGTTAATGTATAGAAGCCCTCTGATTGCTCGATAAGACGCACGCGAGACATTAATGATACTAAATCCTCAATAAACAGTGGGTCTACTAGTAAAAGCTCACTTAACTCCTGCACATTTTGAAAATTCGCTTCCTGCATGCTTATTAACAGCATTTGCATCAAGACATCCATCGTAGAGCGACGAATCGGCTCATATGTTACCTCAATGGTACGAATTGGAATGCACCAATCCGTTGCCTTTACTATTTTGACATGACGATTTTGTTGTAACTCTCTCATTAAACGTTGCTGTTTTTTCAACACCCTACATCACCTGTCCTTTATGATTACGTAAGCCATTGTAGGATTTCACCGTTGTTAAAAGATTGCTGTACATATCACGTGTATCCTGATGTTTCGCACGTTTTGCAAACATATCAGCACTGCCGACAAGCATTAACAGTTCTCGCGCACGAGATAGCGCGACATTTAACCTGCGATAATCTCTCGCAAAGCCAATGTCCCCTCCCTTTGGCGTATTCCGCACCATACTCACTAAGATGACATCCATCTCCATCCCTTGGAACTTATCGACTGTGCCCGTTCTAAATTGGAGATGTGGTAACTGTAATTCTTGCTGAAGAAGGCGATTAATTTTCTTCACCTGCTCGCCATAGAAGCTAATAACGCCTACACTTTTTTGTGCATCCTGTGGTATGCGACCAGCCTTTTTCGCTTCCATTACAGCACTATTTAAGTCTGTTAAAATACTGCGGATTGTTTGTAGTTCTCCTTCATTATAACGACTTGTGCCACCCTTAACTTGTTCCTCTAAAAACGGTCTTTCCGCTGGCATATCAATCCATAGCAAATGATCATCACGACCGACAAATTGCCCTTCTAAGCCATGGTCACGGGCTGCATCCGAATCTGGTAATCCACATTGCAAGCCGTTTTCTTCCTTAGCGTAAAATGGTGTAATGCTGTGCATGATTTTTTCATGCATACGATACTGCAATGCAAGCATTTGCTTATGTGTTGAAGGTAGGTTATTAAATAATCGCTCAAATAGCGACTCACGAAGCAAGCTTTTCAACTCTTGCGCCCCATCAAAATTAGGATTTTCTTCTAGCATTCCTTTCAATGTTTCCTCCAACGTATCATCACCAAGCAACGGAGGTAATTGATGATGGTCACCCACTAAAATAATTTTTTTGCCTTTTAGCATTGGTAATAATAGCTCTGGCGGTGTAGCCTTCGATACTTCGTCGATTATTACAACATCAAACGTTGGATAGTTCTCCATAAACTCCTTGCTTGCCGAAGCAACGCATGTTGTGCCGATTACGTTGGCATGACGCACATACAATTTACGAATTTCATCTAAATCATATTCCGTAGCGTTTTGTAGCTTATCACGCCATTGCTCTTGTAATTTCTTACGTAGAGGTAACTGCTGTTGTTTTCGATGTAGCTCTTCTAAACTTTCATTTGCTGTTTGAATAGCTTCCTTCACTTCTTCTAATGTTCGCTCTGGCGTAGCTTGTAGCAATGTTGTTAAAGCCGTTAGTTGTTTTTCCTTTTTTAGTCCTTCTATATTAATAGCTTTAATTTTTTCTTCTAATTGCGCTAGCTCTTCGTCAATCTCTTGTAAGCTTGCCTTAGCTGTTTGATGTGCCGCTCTTTTCGGTAAAAGCTGTGTATTTGCTTGTTCAACAGCCTGAAGCTGCTGACGGGCTGTTTGCACAGAGGATTGCGTTGTAGTTACGAGCATTTTCAACTGCTCTACAGATTCTTCTGGCATAGTCTCAGCTTGGAACGTATTTGCAAGTTGTTGTAAACGCTCGGTATGAGCTAAATACGGCTGCAATTGACGCTGCAAGCTTTGTACATCGAAGCTTGTAATTGCACATTCTTGGTGTATTAAACTCGCGATATTTTTGCGGAGCGACTCAAATTCACGATCTTTATGCTCCTGTTGTTGGCGAAGTGCCATCCCCTTTTGCCACACAAAATCGCGACGCATATACAGTCCCAGTAAATAGCTTTCTAACTGTTCCACTGACGGTGTTTGCCCTTCTTGAAATGAGGCATTTAGCTGTGCAAAAACGCCGTTTAAATTTTGTAGGGAAAACGATTGAACAGGCTGTTGACGACTTTTCGCAAGCGCCCGCTCTTTCCCATCAGGTGAAACCGACGCTTCAAGTTTTGCAATCGCTTTTTGTAGACGCGTATTTATGGTTGCCCATGCTTCTAAATCTTTCGCATCCTCTAAATGCTCTAGTCGTCGAATTTGCTGCGCTAACACAGGTGAAGGTTGAACTTGATAATGCTGTAAAAACCGTTGGATACGGTCATAGGTTGTTAATGAAGCGATATAATTTTGACTTTCCTTCATGAAAAGCAATCGCTTATTTTCTTGTTCATATTTCACTTGAATATCTTGAAACTGCGTTGTGAGCTCTTGTTTTTCTACAAGTAATTCTTTATATTGAATAGCCGCTTGCCATTGCTCTATTTTGATGGTGTTGTCTTGAATCGTTTGTTGTAACTGTTCAGCGGATGCGTATTCAGCTACTATGAGCTCATGTGATTGAATAGCGGACTCTAACTGTGCAAGCTGTTTTTCATAATGCTCTTTTTGTGCTTCACTCGCTTCTTTTTCCGCTTTTGCCGTTTTTAACTCTTTTTTAAGCGATTGAATTTCTTTTTGTAAAATGGGTTCGTCGATTGCCGCTTGCTCCTTAGCAGCAATTTCCTTTGTTAGTTCTTCTAGCCACGCTTGCAATTTCGTTAGCTCATCAGTTGTTTTACTTATTTTCTCTTGTAATTCTTGTTCACGTTCAGTAAAAGCCGTAATTTCTTCTTCAACAGCAGCTAATGTTTGCTCACGCCAATGTAGGGCAACATTTTCCTCAATGAATTTTTTCCCCTCTTCTTCAATACTTTCTGTTCGGCCATATCGTAAAATACGAATTTCTTGATTGGAGAGAAGTCTTCCTAAGGCATTATCAACAGCTAAGTTTGACTGTGAGGCAACGAGTGTTTTTAAGCCTGCTTTTACGTTTTGCTGGCAAATCTCTGAAATAACCGTTGTTTTCCCTGTTCCAGGGGGCCCTTGAATAACATACAAATCTTCTACAGATAACGCGCCGATGACAGCTTTCCGTTGATATTCATTTAAATTATTATGAAACTCAATATCTTCACGAAGCTTTGCTGTACGGACAGTCGGACGCTTTTCAAATAAAATCGTTTCTAAGCTAGCATTTACTGCTTCACCTTTTTCAAGCTTTGTAAAGCCGTTACGTAAGCGTCGAATTTGACTTAGTGTCGCAAAATTACTAAAGCTTGCTTGTTTTGAACGCAAATTTAGCTGGTCTTTGCGTGCTTGCTCCTGTGCAAAAGGCTTTAAGTCAACTTCCACTGTTTGCTTACCCGCGTTCGCTTTTAACACTTGTCCAATTTCACCACGTACCCCTTGGATGCTCACACTTAAACCTTCAAGTTGCTTCCATTCCTTCGCTTTCACATAGGGACATACTAGTGTTAAACGTGAAAAATCTTCATTATAGTAGCTTTGTTTAAAGTCCGTATGAATATCATCGATCGTCGCATCACGTTCTTGAATTTTTAAATAGCCTTCCCAACTTGCAATACGCTTTTTCACATATTCTGTCCGTTCCTCTGCAATCGGTAGCTCTCTAATTTTCGTGTGAAGATCAAGCGGGATACCAGCCCCATTATTGGGCTTTGTGACAAATTGCAATGCCGCTGATAAACGACGATTCGTACTAATTGGACCACGCATATGTACAAAACGAATATTTGTTGCTAATAACCCTTCCACTTTTAACACACAATCCATAATCGCTGTTTTTCCGGCCAATATACTGTCTAACTTTTCATTATGCTCTGCATTAAAATAAATCGATAAAAACGTTTCACCAATTGTTTTTGCTTTTCTTTTTTCAATATAGACGGTCAATGTTTTTTGTAACGCAAAAAAGGCATGCTCATTTGCTGAGCATTCCTCTACCGCCTCCTTCGCCTTATTCGTCAAAATTAAATTACAGCGTTGTTTCTCTAGTAAAGCGATGTTCTGCATGAGCTGCCCTCCCTTCCGAATTCACTAAAGTACTATTTTATCATATCGTAAAAGGATTTAAGAAAAGAAAAATCCCCTGCACAGTGATTTCCTTCCACTGCACAAGGGACTTTATAATATTGCAAAATTACGCATCAGTGTGACTCTTGCTCGTCATAACTGTTTAGGAACAGTACTTACCTTTGTTTAATGTTGGTCTATTGTTTCTTTCGGTAATGATTTACTCATTTCACAGTACTGGACAAAAACGCGAGCCATTTCACGTAAACGATTATGAACATCCTCGTCTACAATTTTATTGTCTGCATCAAAATGTGATGTATGTGTATAGACATAGTTTGGTGTTACGAGCGCACGGAAGTAGTCTAAAATTGGTTTTAGTTGATTTTCAACTACTAAATGGTGCTGATATGTGCCACCATTCGCTACGATAGAAACAGGCTTATAACGCATCGTTTTCGGATGTAAGAAATCGAATGCATTTTTTAACACACCTGGAATTGAAGCTTGGAAAATTGGCGTAGCAATAATATACGCATCCGCTTCTTCAAATTTTTGTATCATTTTTTTCATATCATCATTTAGTGGTGAACCATCGACAATTTGATGCTTATATTCACTAAAATGCATAATTTCTAAGTCGAAACTAGCATCGAATTCTTTAATATAATGCTCTACTTGCTCTAAAATAGCACCAGTTTTACGCCCAAACATTGTGCCATCAACGAGTAAAATTTTCATATTCATTTTGCCTCCACATTCATCTTCTACAATAATATTGTAACAAATGAATAGAGTCACGGGAAGAATTGTAGCAGTCAAAACATGAAATTCAGTCTTTAGGCGGAATGATATGAAAGGTACCTATTTTTCATTTTTGCGATGAAATGTTACCTCTTTGTCTACTACGCTTTCCTCCAATTTAAATTTATCTCGATTAATGATAACCTCTCGATTTACCTTGTCCGCTTCAGTTACATCTGCACCTTTTCGCTTTTGCCAATTAAATAGCTCCTCACGTGCAAACTCTTCGTGAACCACTTTTGGAAAATCCATTGTAGCTAGCTGTTGGGAAGGATAGATGGTCACTGGTTGCTTCTTGCCATGTAACGCAATAACAAGCATCGCTTTTGCCACCTGTGAAGCATCGATAGCACGCATACGTTTTAATGGTCCTATTAGCAAAGGTTTAGCAAGCTTTAACACCTTTTCCCCAGCCTTCTCACCAAAACGAAACTCATCTCGTTGCCCTACTAACAGAGATGGACGAATAATGGATAAGCGTTGCATACCTAGCTCTATTAAAGCTTGCTCCAACTTCCCCTTCACCCGATTATAGTAAATTTTTGACCGTTCATTTGCACCCATTGCCGTTATAACAAGCAAATGGGGAATCCCTTGTTTTTTCGCTAATGAAGCAATAGCTAGTGGAAATTCAAAATCCACTTTTTCAAATTCTTCACGTGAGCCTGCCTTTTTGATAGTAGTACCTAAACAACAATATAACTCATGAGCAAATTCAATATCCTTTTCTTCTAGTGTGTCAAAGTTACGAATCTTGACCTCTAACTTCGGGTGTTCATAGTGAAGCTTTCTTCGTGCAATAACGATGACCGAAACGTATTCATCATTTTCACATAACTGTTCTATGAGCGAGCTTCCCGTTAACCCAGTGGCTCCCACAACAATTGCCGAACGCATACCCAATCTCTACTCCTCCTATCTGCCTTAACATAGACGGTTACTAGATATGTATAGTATGAATAAGAATATAGCTTATCCTCTCTATTATTCATCGGTATGACAAACGCCATTTTTGAAGTTTAACTACATACTTTCTTTATCTAATGTTAATTTTTACACATACTTGCCCATTTTTCACCATAATTTAAATAGACAGATGAAAGGATGGGATACATTTGCAAAACGAAACACAAACAATAAAACCGAAAAAATCGATTGTTTTCATAATTGAAAGCTGTATTGATAAAGGGCTGTATCCTTTTGAACGGGTTGCAACATTGGCTAAGTTGCTTGTGCAAGAGGACGTTTTCATATTCGTCAAAACCCCTTCTAATGATGGGATTCAAATTTTAATGCATCACAATCTTTCACCAATACTATTCGATCTTTTTGACGAATTACCTAAGCAAATCAAAGCCATACAGCCTGATTTAATTGTCAGGGACGGTCGTAACTCCGAAAGTTGGCAAGTGGAAAGTTTACGACCATTCTGTAAAACGATGATTCATTTTGATGATTTTGGTGATGGTGGCCAAGCCTGTGATTGTGTGTTACTCGCACTCTATCAAGAAGTGAAAGATTATTTTCCATCTCATTATATTGGTGGCAGTTTTGCCTTTGCATTACCAGAAGCCTATCAACATACGGAATCATTACCTGATGTTAAAGTCTCTGAAAACCCTCCTCATATTGTTGTTGCTTTTGAGGATGGGGACGAGCATAACTTAACGTATCGAACTCTTCGCCACCTAACCCAGCTACAAATCCCACTACAAATTACAGTAATGATAGATGATAGCTATCGCCATGCGACGGATGACTTGCAAATGATGGTACTTAGTCGTCGTAATACTGCCCTATTGCGTGATAAAGACGCACTTCTCAAATTGTTACCCAAAGCCGATGTCATTATCTGCAATGCGAACTATACACCTTATAAAATTGCTTCTTACGGTGTGCCTTGTATTACACTTGCACAAACGGAGAACGAGCTATTACATGCTTTTCCTCGTGAGCATAACGGCTTTATACATCTCGGTCTCGGCCGTAAGATGAAACAATCACAAATACAAAATGCGGTGATGGAGTTTTTATTGCATGAGGCTCGTAGTGAGCGGGCTGTAAAAAAACAGCGACAGCTGAATCTCGCAAGTAATAACCAAACATTGGAATCATTATTACTCGATTTCGCTTATGATCGACATAATATCGCTTCAACTTAGTGATTCTTTTAAGGTGAATATGATACAATATATTAGAATTTTTCACTTCTTTTCCCCTTGCTTCTAGTTGAATGTAGGCTAGAATTTTCAAGGGAGTTTAAAGCATCAGTACCCGATTGATTTTAACAATTAAGCGGTGGAGGGATGATAAAACCTCCATCGCTTTTACACGCATTGGTAATACAAATGAAACGATAAAGGAGCGACAAACCATGCCAACAAAAAGCGATATTGAATATCAAATTAAAGAATTAAAAATGGATTATATGAATTTACAAGGCGACATTGAAAAACTTGAATCTACAGGCCATAATGACCAAGTCGCTAAAGCAGAGCAACGCCTAGCTAACATGGAAACAAAGTTAGCCGAATTAAACAAACTACTAGCAGAGCTTTAATATTTTGCATATTGCAACTGTATGTAATAACAGTCGTACAGCGAATCTATCTACACAAGACGTAATCGAAATTATGGAGGAACAACCTATATGGCAATATTAACAGTTGAAAACTTAGGTCATTCGTTTGGTGACCGCACACTTTTTAAAGATGTTTCTTTCCGTTTAGTTGAAGGCGATCATATTGGTCTTGTCGGCGCTAACGGAGTTGGAAAGTCTACTCTAATGGGAATTATTACAGGGCAAACAATTCACGATGCCGGAAAGGTTGAATGGCTACCTGGTACACATTATGGCTATTTAGACCAACATACTGTGCTGACTGCTGGACGTACTATGCGCGATGTATTGCGTGATGCCTTCCTCCCTCTATATAAAAAAGAAGAAGAGTTAAACGAAATTACAGGTAAGATGGCTGAAGCGACACCTGAAGAATTAGAAGAGTTACTAGAACAAATGGCAGATGTTCAAGATGCACTTGATGCTGGTGATTTTTATTCACTCGATATGAAAATCGAAGAGGTTGCACGTGGTTTAGGTTTGGATGCGATTGGACTTGAACGTGATGTAGCTGCCCTATCTGGTGGTCAACGTACGAAAGTATTACTGGCAAAGCTTTTATTAGAAAAGCCAAAGGTATTATTACTCGATGAGCCAACGAACTATTTAGACGAAGAGCATATTACATGGTTAAAAAACTATTTAAAAAACTATCCACATGCTTTCTTATTAATTTCCCATGATACGGAATTTATGAATGAGACTGTAGATGTGATTTTCCAATTAGAGTTTTCAAAACTGACTCGCTATACAGCTACGTACGAGAAGTTTTTAGAGCTAGCTGAAATCAATAAACGTCAACATATTGATGCATATGAAAAGCAACAGGAATTCATCAAAAAACAAGAAGACTTTATCGCCAAAAATAAAGCGCGTTACTCTACAACGGGTCGTGCTAAATCTCGCGCGAAGCAGCTTGATCGTCTAGAACGAATTGACCGTCCTGAAACAGCAGTAAAACCTGAATTTGGTTTCAAAGAAGCTCGTACACCAAGCCGTTATGTAGTGGAAGCTGAAAATTTAGTCATCGGTTACGATAAAGACAAGCCCTTACTACCACCACTTTCATTTATGATTGAACGCGGCGAGAAAATTGCCTTAGTCGGTATGAATGGTGTTGGTAAATCTACATTATTGAAAACGATGCTCGGTAAAATCAATCCGCTAAGTGGTACAGTTATTCGTGGGGATTATTTAGCCCCTTCTTACTTTGAACAAGAAGTAAAGGCAGATAAAATTACACCAATTGACGATGTCTGGAACGCCTTCCCATCCATGGAACAGGCACAAGTACGCGCTGCATTAGCACGTGCTGGATTAAAAACAGATCACATCACTCGCCCACTTAATTCTTTATCTGGTGGTGAGCAAGCGAAAGTTCGTTTATGTAAACTCATGATGGAAGAAGCCAACTGGTTACTATTTGACGAACCGACAAACCACTTAGATGTCGATGCAAAAGAAGAATTAAAACGTGCTATGAAAGAATTTAAAGGCACAATCGTACTCGTTAGCCATGAACCTGATTTTTATGAAGGTTTAGTAACGAAAGTATGGAATGTACAAGACTGGTTCACATCTGGTCAACAAAGCTAAAGTGCAAAGCTAAAGTGCCAGTCACCCACACAATTCAAAATTGTGTGGGTGACTGGCACTTCCTCTAAACTTACATCATTGTAAGCTTATTTAATGAAACTTTTCCCTCTTCCCAGCGTATATTTAGTATAGATTAAAAAATATCATATTCTCTTAAAAGTTTTTTAAATAACTATTGATTTATATATAGCTTACTAGTAAGATATATGTATAACCTATTTAACTTACTGATAAGCTATTCATAAAATATAATCTAACAAAGAAAGCGGGGAATGAAGAATGACAGTTACAATTTACTCACAAGCGAGCTGCTCTTCATCCAGAAAAGCATTAAAATGGTTAAAAGAACACAACATTGAATATAAAGAAAAACGTATTACATCACATCCTCTTACACTTGCTGAATTTAAAGAAATTTTAAGCATGACAGAAGATGGCACTGATGAAATTATTGCTACAAACTCTAATGATTTTAAAAATCTTAATATTGATATTGATCAGCTTTCTATTCAAGAGCTATATGCGATTATTCAGGCGCACCCAAGAATGTTACGTAGCCCTATCCTTATAGATGAAAAACGTATCCAAGTTGGGTACAATGAGATGGACATTCGTCGTTTTATTCCACGTAAAGTACGTGCTTACGAGTTAAACGCGATGACAAGATTGGCTCAAGAAAGTTAAAACTGTTTTGGAGATGACCTTATATGGATCAAGAAAAACAACAAGCCATTACCTCATTATTTGAAGTTGTCTCTTCTATCGAGCGTAAATGGGCAAACGAGTGGAATAATCATAATGTACTCGGCTTTTCAAAATCCCATATTTTAATTTTAGACTACTTATCGCAGGAGGGACCAAAGCGCCCTTCTGCTATAGCTGAGCGCTTAAAAGTTACAACAGGTGGCGTGACGGTATTAACGACCAAACTGATTAATGCTGGCTTTATCGAAAAAACACAGCACGCTACCGATCGCAGAGCCTCGCAATTAGTTATTACGACCGAGGGTGAAGATATCCTTGAAGAATCACGTCAACAAGTTAGCGAAATTATTAACAATATGTTTGGCATGCTGTCAGCAGAAGAGGTGCAAACATTACGTGATATTTTTGCCAAGTGTTTACTAACTGTCGATACTAATCGTCAAGATTAAATTTTCAGCTTTGTGTAGAAACACGAATAAGGATGTATTGCAAATTATTGTTTGCAATGCATCCTTATTTTGATTGGCCGAACGAATACTTCCGTCTAAGTAGTTAAGATAGTGCGACCAATTGTTTTTATTACGCTGGTAGCACAGCCTCGACGATTGACACATCAGCCATAAGCATTTCTTTTAGGCGAGCTTTCGCACGGAATAAACGAGATTTCACCGTCCCAATAGAAACTTTCATAATAGTAGAAATTTCAGCAAGTGAATATTGGTCTATGTAGAAATACCATAAAGTTTTTCTATAGATTGCATCTAACTGTCCCATTTTATCCTGTACTAGCTTTGTCACAATCTCTTTTTCAATTTTTTCTTCTGTTGAAATTTCATTATTGGGAACCAAATCTAAAATCGGTACGTCTAATGTTTCAGGTTGGTTCATCATGTACTTACTGCGTCGTACTTTTTTTCGATAGCGATCTCTAAATGTGTTCATTGTAATGGTTGTTAGCCAAGCTTTAATATGTTCTACTTCGGCAACGCTATCTTCGTAGCGTACGACTTTGACCCAAACTTCTTGCATCAGATCTTCTGCTTCTACATTATTACGAGTAAGTTTCAAACATAAATGGTATATATAACGATTATATTCCTCATATACGCCTTCTAATTTTTCATTCATTGTGTATTCCTCCGCTTCTTGTTCTTGCTTCTATACACATTCTCGCAAAATAATGTATTACACTCTATCGTATTGGCTTTCAATTTCATTACAATCGTGTAAGCTTAAATGCTTTTACTTGTAATATTCGTAAAAAATGTTTTACTACTATATCTCTTTTATACGGAAAAACCTATGAAAACCCTTCCAAATTCAAATTTACATAGTCGCATTTAATTATTGTAGGCTTGATATTACTTTTGCTTATATAAAGATTTGTTTATAACTAATAGCGAAGCTTTACACAGTACCTTTATCACTATCATCAAGATCTACAAAAAGCTCTTAAAAGGTATTACCCGCTTTAAGAGCTTTTTAAGCTATTTATTGAAAATCTATAATGATTTTTAATGCATGCTCATCCGCCGCATTAGCAAAAGTTTCGTAAGCTTCCATCATGTCGTCAAATTTATAGCGATGTGTAGCTAACCTTTCTGGCTTAATCTTCCCTGTTTCTAACGTTTTTATTAGCATCGGTGTTGTGCTTGTCGATACTAAACCTGTGGAAATTGTCACGTTGCGAATCCATAAATCTTGTAATTGCAAATCGACAGGTTTACCATGAACACCAACATTAGCTAAACGACCTCCTGGTGATAAAATTCGCTGGCAAATATCGAATGTTGCAGGGTAACCTACAGCTTCAATTGCTACGTCAACTCCACGACCATCTGTCATGTCAAATATTTTATCGATTGCAGCTTGAGCATCACGTGAATTGATTGTCTCTGTAGCACCAAATTTCTTGGATTCTTGTAAACGATTATCATCGAGATCAATCATTATAATTTTTGAAGGAGAGTAAAATTGCGAAGTTAATAGTGCAGACATTCCAATTGGACCTGCACCTACGATAGCTACTACATCACCTGGTGACACTTGTCCATTTAATACGCCAATTTCCAAACCCGTTGGTAAAATATCAGAAATCATAACAGCAGCATCATCGGATATTCCTTTTGGAATGTGGTATAGAGAGTTATCAGCATGTGGAATATGAACATACTCTGCTTGTGTTCCATTGATTAAATGACCTAAAATCCAGCCGCCATCTTCACAATGAGCATATAAAGATTTTTTACAATAGTGGCATTTACCACATGACGTCACGCATGAAATAATTACTTTATCGCCTACTTTAAAGTTTGATACGCCTGCCCCTACCTCTTCAACAATTCCAATACCTTCGTGACCTAAAATTGTCCCCTCTTTAACAGCAGGTACATCGCCACCTAAAATATGCAAATCCGTACCACAAATAGTTGTTTTCACAAGACGCACCACTGCATCGCTATCTTTCACTACACGAGGTTTGTCTACTTCACGTAATTCCTTTTTACCTGGTCCTGCAAATACTAGCGCTTTCATTTAGAATTCTCCTCTCTCAATAGATTTGTAGACTTAATATACTTTAAATATAATTAATTATTCAGAAAACGTCAATTAACTGGACTCTTTTTAGTTAATTTTTATAATTTTTTAGAGACAAAAAGCCTTCTTAAATATCGCCATTTAAGAAAGCTCTCGTATTCGCATTATTCTCATTTATCTATGGAAGCATGGCCTCGACGCAATCGATATTGTGCACCCGTTAAAAATGGCACCATCGCTTGTAAACATGCATCATCATATAAATACTCTTTAAAAACAATTGGTGGTACTAACAGCTCTTTTTCTTTACAAGCTTCTTTACAATGTTCAATAAACGCTGGTTGTAGGCTAGTATACAAAACTAATGGCATTGGAAACTGGTCATACGCTTTCTGTATAGCCATTACCATTAAGTCTTCACTTAGTAATTGATCGAAGCTGAAGCCTGTTATTTTCTTTGTATGAACATCTATAATAGACGCCATATAAGCCCATCCTTGATGCCAAGTTGGTACGTAACTTATATTGATTACCCACTTTTCGTTAGCTTTTGTCGTTTCAAAGCCTACATTTACTATTGGTTCCGGAACTTCTTCTACTTGTGCTTCCCTTGCCTTTTTTAATACGCGCTGGACCTTCCGCAAACTCCCTTGAAAGCCTCGCATTTTCAATATTTCATAAAGCTGTGCACCATTATAAAGTTGCCCATCTTCGATAAATATTTGTTCAATTTCCTCTAATAACTCTTCCGATGCCGACTTTCTTGATGACTGTTGCTTTTTTTGCAACCCACTATAGTAAGTACTTTTGGGCAAGTCTAATAGCTCACAGAGTACTTTAACAGCATGTTTTTTACTTTCCCGTTCTATATAATCAATTACATCTGTATCATCTAATTGGCTGCGAATATGGTAATAGCCTTTTTTAATATATCGACCTCTTGTTTTAATCGTTCGTTTTCTTTTTGAACGGTTAATACTTCTGCCTTCGTCATGTCGGTGACACCATCAACTGGTGTATATAACTTTATCCATTTATAAATGGTTACTTCAGATATACCATATTCGCTTGATAATTTACTGACAGCGGTGCCGAGGCGATATTGTTTTACAAGCTCTAATTTAAAGTCAGATGAATATCGTTTATTCCCCATACAACTCCCCCTTTTTTCTCCTATTTATAATAGTTGCTTGTCATAACAATGTCTAGGTTGCTGTAACATGAAAGGGGTTTTGTAGTTGTTGTGTTGCTATAACTGGGTTCATGTTTATACAAACACCTAAATCAAATAGTGCAGTTAAAATTTTTTTGAGCGATTATTTGATAGCTTTGTCAATCGCAGCATCGAGCAAACCCACACATAATTATTTTAAATTAAATACATTTTGATTAATCATTTTATGAAAATAATAATCCATATCTTCAGCAGTTACACTTTCTCTATTCTCCAGCCACCACATAGTTAATTTTTCAATGGCCCCTGCATAAAACGTTATGACTAATTCTTTTGGAATCGAAGAATCCTTGAAAAGTTGATACATTTCATTTCTCTCTTCCATTTGATTATTTACATTCAGTGTGTTTATGTATTCTATAAATTGGCTATCCCCCATTTGTACGGCTAAAATTCCCCCTAACACTGGATGATCTAATAGCTGTTCAATCACTGTAAAAGGCTTTGTTACTCGATCATGAATAGGTATTTTTGCTATTTCTTCCCCTAATTGTTGAAGTCCAACTTTTAATAAATCATTTTTATCTTCAAAGTGTTTGTAAAAGGTTGTACGATGCACCATAGCACGGTCACATATTTGATTGATTGTAATTGAAGTATATTTTTGTTTACAGTCCGTCATCAGTTCATACAATGCCTGCCATAATAATTTATGTGTGCGTCTAATCCTCAAATCAATTTGTTCTTCATTATTTTTCATCTACACTTCTCCTATTTTGTTGTTTATCTATACATGTAAAATAATCTGATTCTTCCTAAATATAATCGACATATATATATTAAATTACATACAGTAGTTTATCTATTGTCCATAAAAATTATATGAAAGCGAAGGTAATCATACATGAGCCTATCATCTACGAGTCCTGCTAACCCTAAGATTGATCTTAGAAACATAAAACAAGGTCCGATTGTTTTCGCATTAATATTAGGAGCATTTGTCTCCTTATTGAACGAAACATTGCTTGGAAATGCTTTACCGATCTTAATGAATGAATTTAATGTAACAGCGTCTACGATTCAATGGCTTACTACAGCCTACATGCTAGTTGTGGGTATTTTAGTACCAATAACGGCTTTATTGCAGCAATGGTTCACTACAAGACAGATGTTTTTATCCGCCATGCTAACATTTTTTATAGGAACTTTAATAGCAGCCATTTCTCCATCTTTTTTCTTTTTATTAATAGGTCGAATAATTCAAGCCTTTGGTACAGGCTTAATGCTTCCCCTATTAATGAATACTATCTTAACAATTTATCCATCTGAAAAACGCGGAACTGCAATGGGATTAGTTGGTCTTGTTATGCTCCTTGCACCAGCAATCGGCCCTACTTTATCAGGTGTTATTGTTGACTCTATGGATTGGCGGTGGCTATTTTATATCGTTATTCCGTTAACTATCCTGTCAATCCTTATTGCATTTAAATATCTACAAAATGTAACAGAACTCAAGAGACCTAAAGTTGATTATTTATCTATTATATTATCGACATTAGGTTTTGGTGGTATTGTATATAGTTTTAGTGCTTCTGGTGACCTGGGCTGGTCAGATATAAAAGTGCTATCTTCAATAATAATTGGCGTTTTATCATTAATCTTATTTTCTATACGTCAGTTAAAAATTGAAAATCCTATATTAGACCTGCGAGCGTTTAGCTTTCCGATGTTCACTTTACCCGTAGTGCTAATGTTCATCGTTATGATGACCATGTTTTCTACTATGGCGTTGTTACCTATGTTTTTACAAACAGTATTATTAGTAACAGCTTTTAAATCAGGATTACTCATGCTACCGGGTAGTATTATCAGTGGGATTATGGGCCCAATTTCAGGTAGACTATTTGATAAATATAGAGCTAAGGCAATTATTATCCCTGGGATTATGCTAGTAACCATTGGCGTATTCTTATTTACAACGAACAATGCAGATACATCAATTTGGAAAATTATTGTCATGCACAGTTTACTAATGGTAGGAATTATTTTTGTTATGACGTCCCAAACATTTGGCCTAAACCAACTAACACCTAATCTATATCCGCACGGCACCGCAATTTTCAATACTTTATCGCAAGTTGCTGGCGCAATTGGTACTGCTTTAGGGATTTCTAAAATGTCTTCTGGTACATCTGCTTATATGGAAGAATCCCTTGATCCAACCAATCCAATTGAAAAAATAAATGGCCTAACTGCAGGATTCCAAGATGCATTTACGATGGGATTATCTTTAATACTTATTGCTTTAATATTATCCCTGTTTATAAAAGAACAGAAAAAGAAGGTTAGCTGAAAAATCTCTAAGTTGGTTTTAATAAAACATTAGAAAGCATTGCTACGACAGGATTCCCCAACCACATTATGCTATACTATTTCTATTATCGAAATATTGAAAGAGGGATGAATGTATGACGCAATTACAGACATTAAATGCTTATTTTGCTGAACATCGTGAGGCGCACTTAAATGAATTAAATGAATTTTTACGTATTCCAAGTATTAGTTCATTATCTGAGCATAAAGGCGATATTCAGCATGCCGCAGAGTGGCTAGCTGATGCCTTCAAGAAACTCAACTTAGAAAACATTTCTATCACTCAAACTGCTGGTCACCCTGTTGTTTATGCTGACTGGTTACATGCAGAAGGCAAACCAACTATTCTATTTTACGGTCACTACGATGTACAGCCAGTTGATCCATTACATCTATGGGATAGCGAACCGTTCAACCCTACAATCCGTGATAACAAATTATTTGCACGTGGCGCAAGTGATGATAAAGGTCAAGTGTTTATGCACTTAAAAATGATCGAAGCACTATTTGCAACGACTGGTACTTTGCCAGTGAACGTAAAATTCATCTATGAAGGTGAAGAAGAAATCGGTAGCCCTCATCTGCCTGCCTTTGTTGAAGAACATAAAGAAAAATTAGCAGCCGATTTAATTTTGATTTCAGATACAGGTCTTTATGGTCCTGGTAAACCAGCAGTATGCTATGGCTTACGCGGTCTTACAGGCGTACAAATTGACGTGCGTGGCGCAAAAGGCGATTTACATTCAGGCCTATACGGTGGCGGTGTACAAAATGCCATTCATGCACTAGCAGAAATTTTAGCATCCTTCCGCGATGAACACGGTACAATCCAAGTAGAAGGTTTCTACGATAAAGTATTACCATTAACGGGAGAAGAACGTGAAGCTTATCGAGCACTAGGCTTTGACGAAGACTCCGTAAAAGAGGAAGTCGGCGTATCTGAATTGTTCGGTGAAGCAGGCTATTCTTATTTAGAGCGTACTTGGGCTCGCCCAACGTTAGAAGTAAATGGTGTATTCGGTGGATTCTCTGGTGAAGGCATTAAAACTGTACTTCCTGCTGAAGCTGGTGCAAAAATTACTTGCCGACTAGTACCAAATCAGGAGCCAGAAGAAATCGTTGCTTTATTAAAAGCACATATCGACAAACATAAGCCTGCCGGTGTAGACGTAACGATTTCAGAATTCGATAAAGGCCGTCCATTTTTAACACCATTTGATCATCCATTTATTCAAGCAGCCGGTCGTTCCTACGAAAAAGTTTATAATGTACCTACCGCTTACACACGTGGTGGTGGTTCGATTCCAATCGTTGCTGCCTTTGATGAAATTTTAGATTTACCAGTTGTTTTAATGGGCTTTGGTCTATCGAGCGAAAACTTCCATGCACCAAACGAGCATTTCCATTTAGAAAACTTCGATAAAGGTTTACGTGTATTAGGAGACTATTTATATGAGGTTGCAGCACTAAGTCAATCGTAAACAACACAACTTATCCGCGATGTACTTTGCTTTACCCGCGAAATACTTTGGGTTATCCGCGCTTTATTACCATTTACCCGCGGAATACCCGATTTTACCCGCGCTTTACTGCGGTTTACCCGCGATAATAAAAATCCCCTCGCCATCTGGCAGGGGATTTTTCATTTATTTATTCACCAAAATTCGTTACAAACTGTGCTGATGTTTTTCGTTCTTTACCTTTTGGTACTTCATCAAAATAACCGACCTGTAACATCGCTATTACACGTTCACCTGGCTGTACTTTTAATGCTTCACGGAATTTAGGATTATCTAAGAAGCCTGGTGTTTTCCAGCAAGAGCCAATACCTTTATCCCAAGCTAACAGCTGGATATTTTGAATAAAAATACTCGCTGCTGCGTAATCTTCTAAACGCTCTTTTTGACGTGCATCCTCTGGCACAATAACAAATGCATAGCCACCAGGCAATGTGAATTTTGCCATTTGCTTCGCTAAATCTTCACTCGAAAGCTCCTGCCATTTTGGAACAGCTAGCTCTCGTAATAGCTGATGTAGTGCAACTAAATCATCATCGCAAGCAATAACTAAACGCCACGGTTCACGATTACCATGGTTCGGTGCCCAGACAGCATCGTCAACAATGCCCAGTAAATCATCACGTTTCACCAATTGCCCATTAAACTTCTTAATTGAACGGCGATTTATAATTGCATCTCTTACCGATAAAAATTGTTCGCTCATTTTTTTCTATCTCCTTCTAATAATAGTAGTATATATCATTATTCTTCATTTCTATCTCCAACATTATCATAAAATGATGAGCTTTAAAACTGCTAACACTCTAAGCAAAACTATCATCTATATGATAAAAATAATAGGTCATATTTGGGGTATACGCCGTAGAATCCTGATAAAAATAAGCCCTATTAATACTATCTGATGTATGTGCATTGACATAGGGAATTCCATTTTGAATACTCGTAACAATGACCGAATGATCAATTCTGCCATCTCCTTGAAAATCATAAAATATAACGTCCCCAATGTCTAATTGTTCTGCCGTTTGCACGCGTGTTGCCTTTAAACCCGTTTTTGAGCCCTCTAAATACCATCTTAGAGAATGTGCCACGGACCAGCTAAAGCTCCAGTTTCCTTGCTGAATCCACCAGCCTCTTTCCCTATTTGGTGCCCCTCGCATCGGTGCTCCTCCAGCAAGTAAGCACTGTGAAATATAATTCGTACAATCGACATCAAAATTCGGAAATGCCGGATTACGACTATTCCACCATAAATTCGCATATTGTACAGCTGCCTGTCTGTTATACATTTTGGCCACGCTCCCCCTCCTTATGTCCATCATATGACTCCATCGTTGGTTCTATTAATTAGGCGATTCAACGCAAAATTGCTGAAAGCGGTCACATTAGGCGCTATCTTTTCCAATTTCAAGATAGTTTTTGCTACAATAAGATTAAACAAATTGGCAATTTTTTTATTTTACGAACAGAAGGGATGTTGAATGTGAAGCAGCATGCTGAGAAAGAAATTTTACAGCCTACTCTTTTATGCGATAAAAAAGGGAATTTAAATCCAGCTGCTATTGGATTTGCACGAAAACCTCTCATAAATAGCAATTTAAGCGGACATATCATGCGTAAAAAGAAATGGAACTATTGGTGCATCTATGGCGATGAGATTTTATTCTCCGCAACGATTAGTCATCTCGATTACGCAGCTGTGTGCTTCGTGTATTTCCTTGAATATGAAACTCAGCGCTATTTTGAAAAAACAATAACAATTCCACTCGGTGGCAAGCTCAAAATGCCAACACATGTACTGGAATCGGTATCTTTCACGAATAGTGAAATGACAATTGATATGACCTATATTCAAAACGAAACACATTTATCTGTTTCAATCCCTACTTTTGATGGCGATGCCTTGCGTGCCAATTTAATTATTCAGCATCCACCTTCAGACGAATCGTTAAATGTCGTCATTCCTTGGAATCGTAGGACATTTCAATTTACAGGAAAGCATCATATTCTTCCTACTTCAGGAGAAGTAATCATCGGCAATCGCCACTTTACGTTTACCCCTGAAGAAAGCTTTGCTGTACTTGATTATGGACGTGGTGTTTGGCCACGGGAAGCCACTTGGAATTGGGGCATGGCATCTCAACGTGTTCGAGGTAGACGCATCGGGCTCAACTTAGGTGGTAAATGGACAGATGGTACTGGCATGACTGAAAATGCTGTTTTTGTGGATGGGAAGATGACAAAAATACACGAAGATTTGCTGTTCACTTATGATCGAGAGGATTATATGCAACGATGGACAGTCAAAACAAAATTTTCAAATCAAGTATCTCTAACATTCTCTCCATTTTTCGAACGGGTTGCCGCAACTAACGCAAAACTTGTTAAATCAGAAGTACATCAAATGTTTGGTTATTATGATGGAACGATTTTATTAGCTAATGGTGAAACATTAGTTATTAAGCAAATGCTAGGATGTATCGAAGAACATCAAGCAAAATGGTAATAACTATTTCCCATTTCAACCTAAAACACAAAAAAATTCGCCCTCTTTTCGCCATCGATAAAAGAGTGTCGCGAATTTTTTTGTTTCCTTTGGAGTCATTAGTTGTCGTTCAGCAAAGGGTAACTTTGTTAATCTTTATTGATTCCATCTAGTATAGCTTCTGGGTCATCTGTAAATAGGGCTTGTATGCCGAGCTGTTGCAATTGCTGTGCATACTTAACGTCATTAACGGTGTAAACACGCACGGTTGCCTCTTTCTCTAGTGCTGTTGCTATAGGTTTCCTAAATGCAGTAGGTAAACTAACATGAATCGCATTAGCAGGAATGGTTGCTGTATAGGTTGTAAAATCGACTAAAACCTCCGCAAATAAGGCAGCCGTTTCAATGTATGGCGCCATCTGATATACAGTTTGAAGCGATTCATGGTTAAAGGAAGAAATAATGACCCTCTCCGTCATTTGGTGCGTCGCTATTTCCTTTAATACAAGCGCCTCAATTCCTTCGTAAGGAAAGACATCCGTTTTTAACTCAATATTGATACGATGGTGTGTAGCGACAAAAATCTCTAAAACTTCACCTAATGTAGGAATACTTTCACCTTGAAATTGTGCTGCAAACCACGAACCATAATCATATGCACGCAGTTGCTGAAGTGTAAAATCTTTTACATAACCAGAACCATTAGATGTTCGGTCAATTGTTTCATCATGAATCACTACAAGCTCACCATCTGCGGTGACATGAACATCCAATTCAATACCTGCAATTGGTAGCTTAGATGCTGCATAAAAAGCGGCTTTTGTATTTTCGGGATAATGAGCTGAAACGCCACGATGGGCAAATAAATCCAAATGCAAAACCTCCTTCTACTCTTTACTTCATAGTATAACAATAAGCTAAATAGAACGTTTACACTTGATAGGTAAAATTTTGTATAGTAGTATGAGAATCTACTTAAAATTGTAAGTACTTAGGAGGTGCTAAAAATGACTGCACAACACCCGGATTTTCAGGCTGAGTTAGAGCGCCTTGCATACACGCAAAATTATATGCAACAGATTTTAAATGAATCGCAACGAGACCTGCAATCTGCACAAGAAAATATACGAAAGTCTATGGCGGATTTAGATTATCTAGATTCAAGTTTAAGTTATTTAAACATTTTAACAAATGCTCGTTTTTTTGAAATGGCTCGCAATCAAAAAGAAGGTTTAGAGGCTGTACAAAAAAAGCCTTACTTTGCCCGCATTCACTTTCAAAAAACGGGCGATCCTGAAGAGTTTTTGTATATCGGAAAAACATCCTTATTTCATCGTGAAACACATGAACCTATTATTGTCGATTGGCGTTCGCCTGTAGCAAATGTCTATTACGACGGCCGTCTTGGTGATATGGAATATGATGTTCGCGGAGAAGTTCATAAAGGACATTTATTTGCCAAACGACAATATAAAATTGAAGATGGCGTATTGCTCGATATTCGGGATATTGACTTAACAACAAATGATGAATTACTACAAGAAGCATTGGCAGGAAAAGCAGATGTACGCTTAACAGAAATCGTCTCTACTATTCAAAAAGAACAAAACGATATAATACGCGCTCATCTGCGTCAGCCAATTATTGTCCAAGGTGCTGCCGGTAGTGGGAAAACAACGATTGCTTTACACCGTATCTCGTACTTCCTCTATACGATGGGCGAACATTTTAATCCTGAGCAGCTCATGATTTTAGCACCGAATAAGCTTTTTATTGATTATATTGGAGATGTCCTCCCAGAGCTTGGTGTTGATAAAATATGCCAAACAACATTTGCAGACTATGTCCTTGCCGCAACAAAACTAAAGTTAAAGCTACGCAATCCGAATGAACAATTGGAATCACTCGTAATAGGCGGTGCTGATCAGCCAACTCCTTGGATTTCTGAAGTGAAGGGCTCCCTTTATTATCGCGATATAATCGAACGATATTTACAAAAAATTGAATTGCAAATAGCTGAACAATTCGAGGATGTCTATATTGAAAAATATCGTATAATGCGGGCTTCACATTTAAAAAAATTATTCTTATATGAATTTTCTTATATGCCGATTGAAAAACGGTTAGCCCATATTAAAAAGGTACTTGCAAGTCATGTTCGGCAAAAGAAACAAGCCGTCTTAAATACGTTGCATGCAAAATACGATGAAGCCCTTGGAAAAGCGCTTAATGGTATTCGTGATGCTGAGAAACGAAAACACATTGTTACAAAATTTATCGATGAACGCGATGAACGTTTACCCGCCATTGAAAAGGAAGCAAAATCTACCGTTGCTGTCTATATGCGCCGCTTTACAAAATATAATGTAAAAACAGTCTATCGTACGCTGCTAACGAATGCTGAGCTATTAGCAGAAATCGCACCAGAATGGCATTATATGGAACAACAACAATTTTTACAAGCACACGCTAAAGAGCAATGGATGTTAGAAGATTTAGCTGCCCTCTATTATTTACAAGCAAAGCTAAAAGGGATTGCAGATGAATGGAAAATGCGCGTTGTCTTTATCGATGAAGTACAGGACTACAGTCTATTCCAGCTAGCCGCTCTAAAAGCAGGGCTAGAAACGGATATGTTTACAATGGTAGGTGATTTAGCACAAGGAATTCATAGCTATCGTTCCCTAACCGCTTGGGAGCCTGTGCAAAATTTATTTCCCCGCGCTAGCTTTAGAACACTTCAAAAAAGTTACCGAACAACCATTGAAATTATGGAGGTCGCTAACAAAATTTTAATGCAAATGGATGAGCAACTGCCATTAGTTGAGCCTGTAGTCCGTCATGGAGATGCTCCAACATTTGTACAGGCAGCTTCCTTTAATACGCAGCAAATTAGAGAAATTTTCGCTTCCATTAGAGCAAACGGGCACCAATCAATCGCCTTAATTTGTAAAACTACGGCTGAAGCCAAATCAATGCAACAGGCGTTAACGAATGACGCGATTCCTTGTCAACTTCTCACAGAAGATGAATCGATTAATCAGCAAGTATTACTTGTTGTACCAAGCCATTTAGCAAAAGGTCTTGAGTTTGATGCTGTCATTGTTGCTGCCTTTGATACGCCCTTCTTTGATTCGAAAATTGATAGAAAATTACTTTATGTGGCATTAACTCGTGCCATGCATGAGCTATATTTAATTGGTCCTACGAAAAAGGCATTTCTATTAGAAAATTAAATAACACAATAAAAAATAGCACAGTAGGATACAGTCCCTAACATGCTATTTTAGCAGTTGGATAGCCGTGCTCATTCATATCGATTAAATAAATACTGTAAAAACTATTTATGGCGCGGTGGTAATCTGTAAAACTTTCCTTTCGATAAATAAGCTTTCACAACCTTCCACCATGAGCGAGGTGCTTCCCTCGGAGGAGACTTTTTTTTCGGCAATGCTGGCATACGCATGACAACGCCCCCTTTCTTCATCCTTATTAATACTATATGGGCATAGTACACATTTATGATAAAAAAGAGGAATATAACAGAAACTTAAACTTCTTAGCAATAAAAAGGCTGGGACATAAGAGAAAAAGTGTTAGATTGAACCTAATCAATCTAACACTTTTTTGCTATGCAGTTGTTGTCCGCTACGACGGTGCTTTCCGCGGGCACACCGTAAGCCGCAACCCTTGCTACGCGCGGTCTGTTGCGTCTAACATTATGTGCTGTTCTGAGCTGGAGTCACCGCCTTCGCTACCAACAACTAGTGAACACTTCTAATTTTTTTAATTGCAAAAGCAAGAATAGCTAGGTCTCCATATAGCAAAAATTTATGAACAGCTTTCGTCTGTTCCTTAAATTTTTTTAGTTTTGTCCTAGCCTCTCTTTACATTAATTTTTCACATAATAGTCTAGTTGCTGTGCTTTCATAAAGCCTGCCTTCTCATAAACAGAAAGAGCTTTTCTATTCTCGATTTCTACATCAAGCATAACAAATTTAGCGCTTTGTTTACTAGCATAGTCTTTTGAAAAGGATAATAAAGCTGTACCGATTCCTTGCCCTTGATACTGAGGATGAACTGCAAGTGCTGTCACCCATTGAATTTCATTTTCTTCTGCTGTGGTCACCGTACCTACAACGTGACCATCTTTATGTGCCACCCATAGTTTTCGGCCATGCGTTGACGTATTAAAATCGATTAGCTCCTCCGATTCTGATGGCAAATCCCCAAACGCATCACTATATATAGCGATTAGTTCAGTCTGCTCCCCAGCGTATGGGGCAATTTGAATATCATCTCGAAGTTCAACTGGCTCTGCTTTCGTTTCCAATGTTGCTTCTGAAAAACTGTATGAATAGCCAAACTTTTCGATAAATGTATGCCCGTAAGGAGAGCCATCAATAACAACTGCTAACTGACCTTCTGCTCCTCGCTCTTCTAGTCCAGCTTGTAACACATTGACTAAAGCTGTTCCAATTCCTTTTTGGCGATAAGCTGGTGTCACTACTAACGACCATTCATACGTATGCAGCCCCATCAAATCAATGGCACTTGCAGCACCTACTAATACATCATTGTCATCTTCATAAGCAAGCACCATAAAACCTTTCGATTCAAAAGAACCTGCCGATGGTATATTCATAATCGTTTCATATACACGATAATCGTTTAAAGTTGCTTCTTCACATAATATTTTTAATTCATTCAATGTTTCCCCATCCAAAGGGAATGACACTGTAATCACTGAAATGTTCATTGTTTACTCCGTTCTTATATCAGACTATTGCCCTATTGTAGCAAGAAAGAAAATAAACTGGCAACAAATTATCATACCCGTTTCTAATAATCAGCAATTTTACTTCCAATACAGAATAAATAGAAAGATTTGTACTACTATAGGTCTTTAAAATAAATGAAATTTACTAGAAGCTATTAGTTATAAATCATTATATGGCTTCTCATCCTAAGAAATCGGATAATTACATTTATTGTAATTATTATAACATTAATACAAATAAATTACATTAATAAAAGTACTAAATTTCTACAATAAATTATTATACAACCATTACTATTGGCAGGTGCTTCCAATTAAAAAAGAGCGATTTCTAGAAAAATCGCTCTACAATCAAACTTATCCTACTTTCGTTTACCAGTAATTTGCGGTTCTTTTCCACCGCCATAGTTCTTCCAAACATTACTCTTCTAAATGATATGCGGAGGCGCTTAGCATCTGGGCGTAAATGCCCCCAGATTCAATTAATTCTTGCTGTAAACCTGCTTCAACTAGCTCACCCTTCTGCATAACGAGTATGACATCTGCATTATGCACAGTATTTAATCGATGTGCAATGACAAAGCTTGTGCGTCCTTGCATCAGTCGGTCAAGTGCCTCTTGGATTGCTAATTCTGTTACGGTATCAATGCTACTCGTTGCCTCATCAAGCAATAAAATTTTCGGATTAGCAATTAGTGCCCGTGCAATGGATAATAATTGCTTTTGACCTTGGGAAATTTCACGACCATCTGCTTTGAGAACAGTATCATAACCATCCTTTAGTTTCATAATAAATTCATGCGCATTAGCGAGCTGCGCCGCTTCTATAACTTCCTCATCACTAGCATCTAAACGGCCATAACGTATATTTTCCCTTACTGTAGTTTCAAACAAAAAAGGGTCCTGTAATACAAAGGCCATTTGGGAACGGAGTGCTTGCCGTTCAATTTGCTGTACATTTATACCATCAAATAGCACTTCGCCCTTCGTCACCTCATAAAATCTAGCAATTAACTGTAAAATCGTTGTTTTCCCTGCACCAGTTGCCCCTACCAAAGCAACCGTCTGCCCTGGCTCAACCGTAAAGTTAATATCTTTTAGTGTGTAAGATTCCTGTGCCACATCATATTTAAAAAACACATGTTTGAATGTTACCTGTCCTACTAATGTATGATTCTTTGCAGTAGACATTTCCATTTCAGACTGTTCATCGAGTAATGAAAATACACGCTCAGCTCCTGCAATAGCTGAGAGTACTGTATTAAACTGATTCGCCAAATCATTTAATGGTCGTGTAAATTGGCGAGCATATTCTGTAAAAATAACAATTACACCTATTGATACATGACCGTAAAGTGCAAGCACCCCACCAATACCAGCAACAATCGTAAAGCTCATATTATTTAAAAAGTTCATGACTTTTGGTATATATCCAGAGTACGTCTGTGCCCAAAAGCCTGTTCTTTTCAAACGTAAACTTTTGTCGCGAAATTCTGCCTTTACACGCTCTTCCTGTGAAAAGGCCTTTACAATTCGCTGTCCAGAAATAGTTTCTTCAATCATGCCATTGAGCGCTCCCATTGCTGATTGTTGCTCTTTAAATAACGGAGCAGTTCGACGTGTAATCCAGCGCATTGCCCAAAACATAATTGGAATAATTGTCATTGTTAAGATCGTTAACAATGGGCTCAAGCTTAGCATGATAATAAGCGTGCCCCCAAGCGTTAAAACGCTGGAAAACACCTGTATAAAAGAACTATTCAAAGTAGAGCTAACTGCTTCAATATCATTTGTCATGCGACTCATTAACTCGCCATGTTGCCGTCTATCAAAAAACGAGATAGGTAACTTTTGAAAATGAGTAAAGACACTTGTTCTCAGCCTATATATCGTCTGTTGGGCAATCCCAATCATCCAATAATTTTGTAAAAATAACGAGATAGCTAAAAGCACATAAATTCCGATTAACAGCGTAATTTTACTGCCTAGTCCATTGAGCTCGCCTTGCATCACATATAGATCAATTATTTTGCCGACTATATACGGTCCTAATAGCGCCAAAAGTGAGCTGACCATAACAAGGAATAGTACGATGACTAATAACATCCGTTGTTCATCGACAATTTTCCATAGACGCCATAATGTACTTTTCCAATCTGCTGCTCGTGGCCCTTTCTTTTTCTTTACAACCTGTTTTACATCCTCTTTCGATAAAATCGGCTCATAGCCAAAAGGTTTTTGGAAAAATCCCATTATTTCACCTCCTGCTGGGAGATAGCGATTTTTTGATAGAGCTCAGAAGTTTGCAAAAGGTCTTCGTGTGAACCATAGGCGACCACTTTACCCTCGTCTATTAACAAAATATGATCTGCACCTTTTGCCGTACGAATTTTTTGTGTGACAACGAGCATCGTTGCACTTTCTTCACTAAGCGCATCCCATAGTGCCTGCTCTGTTTTAACATCAAGTGCACTTGTACTATCATCAAGCATTAATATATGCCCTTTTCTTAATAGTGCCCTCGCAATCGATAATCTTTGTTTTTGACCACCTGATAAATTAACTCCCTTTTGCCCAACGCGCGTATCATAACCACTCGGGAAGTCTTCCACAGATGCATGGATTTGTGCCTGCATCGTTGCATTTAACACTTCGTCCATTTCCGCTTTCGTATCCCCCCAACGTACATTATCAGCAATACTACCTGTAAATAATAAAGATTGCTGCGGAACATAGCCTATAATGTCGCGTAGTTCTTGCAAGTCCCATTGTTGAACATCTTTTCCTTCGACATATATCTGTCCTTCTGTCACATCATAAAAACGAGGAATAAGCTGTAGTAATGTCGATTTACCAGCACCAGTAGCCCCCATAATGGCTAATTTTTCACCTGACTTCACTTGAAAACTTACGTTGGACAAGACGGTCGCATCTGTACCTGGGTATTGGAAGCTGACATTATGAAATACCAGCTCCCCTAATTTCAGGTCACTAGATGCCCCCACTATCGATGACGAAGTACTTTCTACTTCATTGTCAACAGCCAACACCTCTGTCATGCGTTCTGCTGAAGCTTTCGCACGGGCATAAAAAATAATAATAAAAGCAAACATTGAAAACGAACCTGTGATACGCATTGCATAGTTGACAATCGCTACAATATCTCCAAGCGGTGCTGTCCCTGTAGCAACTTGCTTTGTACCAAACCAAAGAACTGCCAATAAACTCATGTTCATTACGAACAATAAGACCGGCATAATATATTCCATCGTGCGCAGTGCTTTAACAGTATCCACCTTCAAATGTGATGCCACCTGCTCAAAACGTGAAGCCTCATATTTTCCACGTAAATAAGCTTTCACGAGGCGCATTGCTTGTAAATTTTCTTGAAGCACTCGATTTAATCGGTCTACACGCTTTTGCACTTTCCCAAAATAAGACACACCTTTTGCAACCATAAAAATCAGGAAAAGAAAAATGATTGGTGCCCCAATAACTAAAAACAATGCTAGTTTTGCATTGACAACAAATGCCATAACAATGCTTCCCACAACAGCAAGTGGTGCTCGGAGCATAATACGAAGGCTCATAAACAACACTGTTTGAACTTGTGTGACATCATTTGTTAGCCGAGTAATGAGCGAAGCTGTAGAAAATTTTTGATACGTAGCCAATGTAAAAGATTGTATTTTTTCAAACAAAGCGTTACGCAAATCAAAAGCAAAGCTTTGCGCAGTATGTGATGAAAAATATGAATTAATGACACCGGCTAAAAAGGCGATAAAAGATAAAATAAGTAATACGGCTCCCCATTGTATAATCATCTGTTGATTTTGAGCACGTACACCATCATCAATAATTTTGGCCATAATAAGCGGTTGAATCAGCTCTACGAATAATTCCATAAGCATCAAACATAATGCAATAACGGCTGTCCACTTATAAGGTTTTACATACGAAAAAATTACTTTCACATTCTCTCCCCCTTGTTTGAGAAGAACTAGTATTCTATAAATCTAGTCAAAAACACCTATACAAAAAATATTTTTATGCCTTTTCTCCTGCGATTGATAGCCATGTTACACAAACAAGCATAACGAAAACTCCCACTAATTGCCACAATCCAAGTGATGTACCAAATACAATAACTGAGATCACCATCGCCGTTAACGGTTCGATACTTGATAAGATACTTGTCTCTACAGCAGTAATATACTTCATGCTACTTAAAAATAGAATGAAGGCAACTGTGCCCGTAACGATTAGCGCCAGCATTAAACCTGTAATTTTGAAATCTGTAAAAACCGTCCACTGATTGGATTGCCATACACGACTTACTATACCTAACGTCACACCACCGATTAGCATCCCCCAGCCTACGACAAGGAGCACATTCCACTCTTTCATCAGACGTGCGGGATACAATGTGTAAAAAGCAAACGTTAATCCAACTGCTACTCCCCACAATAAGGCTTTATTACTAACTAATAAAGATTCAAAAGAAGCGTTCGTTAGTAGTAGAAATAAACCGAGTAATGTGCCTATAATACCTAATACTTGATATTTAGGTGGCCATTTCTTTAAACTAAGAGATACATAAGCAACAACAAATATTGGCGCTAAAAATTGTAGTAACGTGGCTAATACAGCATTACTTTCATTTATCGCTCCAACGAAAGCATATTGCACACCGAGCATTCCTACAATACCAAAGGTTATAAGCTGTCTACTCCAAAATTTTTGTTGCCATATGCTAAAAATATCTTTACCTGTTAACAATAAGTATGTAAGTAGAAAAATACCTGCAACCGATAGACGAATTGTCAACATAAAAGAAACTGTCAATGCTGTATGATTGAGTAACCATTCCATTAAAGGTCCTGTTGCTCCCCACAACATCGCTCCAGTGATAATAAAAAGTATACCTTTTAATCGTTCCATTCAATTCCCGCTTCCTATATACGTACTAAAAACTGTTATTTTTCTTCAAAACTTTTCTTTAATTTCGTTAGAAAAGTCCTATTTTTTCTCATTATCAAATATTTACAATTATATTCATAATGACTAATTCCCGATAATTATCTATAATATTAGTATATATTGATTACCCAAGGAGATCGAATACTCATGAGTCTTATGCATAAATCATTTACGATAGATGAACATTATATAAATTCACTTCCTTTTCCTGCAATTGTCATAAAGCAAAATGGACAAGCAACAATTTCGGGAAAACACGCTGAAGAACTATTTGGTTTCTCAGTTACTGACATTACAGGACATACTACTCCATCCATACATGAAAATCTACTAAGAAATCTTTCATCTGAGACGTTTCAAGCGATTTTACACAATACAGAAAGTACATATATAGATAAAGTTCAAGTGTACACACATTCTGAAGAAGAAATCTCTTCAGCATTGCTGGCAAAACCATTTATTGAACAAGGTGAACACCTTATTTTAATTATGTTTATGTTACCAGAGTTAATGATTAATTCTGTTTCAAACAGCAGTACATATGTAGACTTAAAGCAAGGCTTAGACTCTACATTTATGACAGTGACTTTGGATCGTGATGGCTTTATATTAGAGTGTAATGCAGAATTTTTAAAAATTAGCCAATGGACACCAAAGCGAGTAATCGGCAAAACTTTTTGGCAACTATTCCCTGAAAACGAAGCGAGTGAAAAAATTACAAATACGATATGGCGCAATTTGAATAATGGCCATACGTGGCAAGGGGAAATCGAGAAGGTTACGAAAACAGGGCAGTCCTATTGGGTACTTCTCACAGCTATCCCAACTTTTAATTTAGAGGCAAATGAACAACAGTTTATTTTAATTGAGAAGGATATTACAAAATCTAAGACCATTCAACACCAACTTGAAAAAATTGCTTATATCGATACAGAAACAGGCTTAATGAATGCCCACCGTTTAGAAAAAGTGATTACAAAAATGATTGAGGAAGAAAAACACTTCTCCTTCGTCTATTTAAGTATCGATAAATTTTATACATTAAAGGAATTACACGATCAACAAATCAATCAAAGCCTAATTATCGAATTTACAAACCGCATCAAAATGTACTTCCAAGACAGTACGATGGCTCGTATTAACGAAAATGATTTTGTTGTCATTACGCCATTAAGTGAATGGTTTATACAAGGCTTCTTGTCCTATTTACAACAGCATCCAATCTATAGCAGCAATATCGCAGTACCTATTTCAATTAGTGGTGGTATTACACGCTACCCTGAGGATCAAACAACCTTCTCTCAACTAATGAAGGCCTCAATCGCAACGATTACGAATGTGCGTGAAGCAGGTGGTGACAAAATTGTCTCCCTTTCAAAAGCAACACATAAAGCATTAAATCGAAAAGCTTTAATTGAAAAACGTCTGCTACAAGCGCTAGACCAGAAAAACCTAAAAGTACTTTATCAACCACAAGTTGACATCTATTCGGGTAAAATTACAGCGGTAGAAGCGCTCGTTCGTTGGGAAGATGAAGTGATTGGTGTCGTTTCACCAGATGAACTAATTCCAATCGCTGAGGAAACGGGTCTTATTAACAATATTGGATCGTTTATGATAGAAAAAGCTTGCGAGCAAGCACTTATTTGGAAGAAGGCTGGTCATAATTTAAAAGTGGCTATTAACTCATCTGTGCGTGAATTCCGCGATAAAAACATGGCCAAATCCATTCTTGATATGTTAGCCAAAACAAATTGCCCTGCCAATCTCATTCAAATTGAAATTACTGAAAAATTCGCCTTAGAAGCAGAAGCTGCTACCTTTATTACACAGCAAATGCGAAAACTTGAAAACGAAGGGATTGCTTTTGTTTTAGATGATTTCGGTACTGGTTATGGTTCATTCCGATACATGCAAATTTTACCAATCGAAACATTAAAGATTGATAAAACATTTACTAGTTCGTTATTAAAGTCCGAAAAAACACAAAAGCTTATGCATGGCATGGTACAGTTAGGAAAATCTATGGAGTTAAAAGTGGTAGCTGAAGGCGTTGAAACAGCCGAGCAAGCTGATCTATTAATCACTTACGGCTGTGATGCTATTCAAGGTTTTTATATTAGCAAACCTGTTACACCAGACGAAATCGAAGCATTACTTATAAAATAAATAATGTGATAAAAAGCTGTTCCGAAGTATCCAACACTTTCGGAGCAGCTCTTTTTATTCACCATATTTTGTATAATGTAAAGTGATACTTTATTTTCGATAAGTTCTTTGCAACTTCGACTTGCTTGAGCGGATAGCACGAAATACAAATTGCATTAGGACCTCTGCAAACACTAAGCCCATCACGATTGCACCTGTAATTAAAAACGCCTTCAGCCCATATTGTAAGCCCTGTAAATAATCATCTTCCACAACATTACGCATTGCATTGTAGGCCATCCCCCCTGGCACAAGCGGAATGATTCCCGCCACAATAAAGATAATCATCGGCATTTTAAAGCGGCGTGCATATAAATGTGCAACAATTGCAATGATAAATGAGCTGAAAAACGAAGCGTCTACAACGTCCAATCCCTGCTCAGTCAAAAGATAATAAATCATCCAGCCAATCACACCAACAAAACCACAATGAAACAAGGTTTTTCTTGGTACATTAAAAATAATCGCAATACCTGCTGTTGAAAAAAAGCTCACAATTAATTGTGTAATTATATCCATCTCTTCCGCCTCCTAAAACGATAGGATGACGGCAATCGCTGAACCAATAGCAAAGGCTGTTAAAAAAGCCTCTGCTCCCTTTGCCATCCCTGACATAAAATGACCTGCCATTAAATCCCTTACCGCATTGGTGATTAAAATACCTGGCACTAGTGGCATAACAGAGCTAATAATAATTTTATCGATTTCTGTACCATAGTTAAACTTCACTGCTAAAAAAGCAATAACGCCAATAATTAACGAAGCCGTAAACTCCGAGAAAAATTTCACTTTTGTTAAATGATTCATTAGAATAAGAGTAAGAAATCCTAGCCCACCTGCAATAAATGCTGTAGGGAAATCAGACCATCCACCCTTAAACATAATCAGAAAACAGCCACTGGCAAGTGCTGCTGCAAATATTTGTATATAAATTGGTAAAAAATAATTTGTTTTTTGTATCGACTTTAGCTCGTCATAAGCGTCTTCTAATGATATTATGTGAGATGTGAGTCTACGAGATACTGAATTTACCAAGGATATTTTTTGCAAATCTGTAACCCTACTGGAAATAGAAGTGATTCTCGTCGGCTGTGTCTTGCCTAACGAAAAAATAATACCTGTAGGTGTAGCATAACATTGCGCATCTAGCATATTTTGAGATTGTGCCATACGCAGCATCGTATCTTCAACACGATATGTTTCTGCACCACTTTCAATCATAATTCGCCCTGCAAGAAGCAAGCAGTCAATAGTAAGTTCATTATCCACTTCACGTGATAGCATTCCAGTTATCTACCTCCTTCAAAAGGTTCCTTGCATATAGTAACGAACTGTAAATAAAAACTCAACAAAAAATCTTCGATATTATCAATTATATTTTGTCATAATTGTATCTGTCGCTAAATGATACAATGCCTTCGGTACAAAATCCATTATCCGTCGAATTTCATTGAGCTAAAATGTGCAAAATACAGTTTGCTTTGAACGAGTCTTTTATAAGTTCTTGTCGTGATAGTTTTAAAACACTGTTACATACTATTTTTTATTGTATTTCTATTAAATTCAACAAAAACTTTGTAGATTTCTACAACTTTTCCGTTGACTCGCACGTCTGATTTTATAGAAGAATAATTATAGAGAGGAGCGTACCAACATTGATTCAGGAACGCAGAAAAAAACGCGGCCCTATGATTGACTTTCTGTTAATTGGGCTTATTGTTACATTAATATCCATCATCCTTGTCATTGTATTGTCTAAGGACCATTTTAAATTCCAAAAAATCAGTGCTTCCAAAGACACAAATAGTGAAGCAACTAGTAATGTATCCACTGAAAACTCTGCGTTTCCAGGTATACGTATTACATCTGACGTTTCTAAAGATAAACGCACACCTTTTGCCGTTCACTATCCACAAACAGAAAGTGAAGTTTTTAACGATGTCGTACTGCAGTATATAACAAAGGCAAAAGAAGACTATCTGTTATCTATGAAAAAAAATAAAGATAAAAAGGCAACAGGTGAGCTTACTATAAATTTAGAGACTTTCCCATATCAGGATCACTACTATTCTTTTGTCTTGACGAAAATGCTGTATTTAGGCGGAGCAAATCATGTCGTCTCCACTAAAACATTTTTCTTTAATAATGAAACGGGTGAAGCAATCAATATCCAAACATTATTACAGAACGACAACAATAACCTGACAACTTTAGCAGCCTATGTTCGCAAAGACTTACAGCAAAATCTTGAGCTAAAAGATCAACTCAATAATGATGAGCTACTGAAAGTAACTGAGCCGAAGTGGGAAAACTTTAATCGATTTGCTATTATCGATGATTCAATCCATTTTTACTTTGATGAGTACGAAATTGCCAGTGGCGCAGCAGGTGCACCTATAGTGAAGCTTGCTCTTTCACTTATTAATCCATTATTAGCATCCGATTTTCAAATTGCTATGGAAACAATGGAACCTACAAAACCTGTTTCTCCAGGGGATCCAAACGCCAAACGTATTGCATTAACGTTTGACGACGGTCCACACCCGAAAGTAACCGAACAAATTTTAAATACGCTCGATAAATACAATGCAAAAGCGACGTTCTTTATGCTCGGAAGCCGTGTGAAACACTATCCTAATATCGCGAGAGATGTTCTCGCACGTGGTCATGAAATCGGCAACCATTCTTGGAATCATCCAGTATTGACTAAAATGCCAATGGAGCAAGTTTTAAAAGAATATACGTCTACTGCAAATGAAATTGAATTAGCGATTAATCAAGGCGCAACTGTTTTTAGACCTCCATACGGCGCTACTAATGATGACATCAATGCAAAAATACCTGTTCCTGTAGTACTGTGGAGCATTGACACTTTGGACTGGAAACATCGTAATTCACAATTATTACTGACATATATTAAAAAAAATATGCACAACAATGCCATCGTGTTAATGCATGATATTCACCAATCAACAGCAGATGGACTTGACGCTGTATTAGCCTACTTACAGAGTGAGGGCTATGAATTTGTGACTGTCTCTGAAATTCTCCCTTATCGTGAATAGCACGAATAGAAAAAGTGTTAGATTGACCGCAATCAATCTAACACTTTTTTGCTATGTCGGTGTTATCCGCCTCACCACGCACACGCTAGTTGCCTCTTACGTTGTGTGCATTCTAAGCAGAAGTCACCACTCGATTTAATCTATTATTTAATAACCAGTGTATCTAGCGCTTTGAAATCTTTTAATTGGTAGCTCTTTACTTCATTGCGAGCAACGGTGTATAAAGTATCGCCAACATAGACAACACGTTGTACAACTTGCTCCCAATTCTCATATTGCTCATTTGTCTTTCCATTTATAATATTTCCTTTTAGCACAATGCCCTTCTCTGCTGTAATTTCGTAAATTTGTGCACCCTGACCTTGGTAGACTATCTCATCGCCTTTTCCTTCTTCATAAAGCACGACTGGGAAGCCGAAGTAATGATAGTCTTTATTGCGGAATAAAGCTTTTGGATTGTATTGTACATCTGAATAAGAGCCTTTACCGCCTATTTTAACGGTAGATTGCTCTTTAGGATTTTTAAAATCTGTCACATCAAACAAGGACATTTTCATATTCGTTGACACTGTGAAATTGCGTTTCGTATAAGCATCATAACGTTCTTCCGTATCATAACCAATGCCTATTAAGTGTGTATCATCAAGCGGATGTAAATAATTGCTATACCCTGGAATTTTCAATTCTCCTAGTATTTTTGGTTTTCGTGGATTAGCTACATCAATAACAAATAGCGGATCCACTTGCTTAAACGTTACGACATAAGCTTTCTCCCCCATAAAGCGGGCAGAATACACCTTTTCCCCTGGTGCCATATCCTTTACTGCACCAATTTCTTTTAAGTTCTCATCTAATATGAACAGATGGTTACGAGAAATATTTTTTTCATCCCACGTATTTCCTTCAGTCGTCACAATGCGGAATTTCCCGTCATACTCATCCATTGAATATTGGTTTAACACGGATCCTTTCACTTCACTCGTGCCTACAAACTTCAAGACCGTTCCATCTAAGTCCCACTTAAACACTTGTGTATCATTTGATTGAGGCATCCAGATTCTATCCTTTATACCTCCCATTGGCGTTATTTGTTTATCGTCATATTTTGGTGTAGTTAAGTAGAGGGCATCTTCTGACATATAAAGTCCACTACTACCACCTAAATAACCTTTCGTACTCGCTGATGTTTTGGCACCATTTTTTAAATCAATTGCTGTAATTAAACTATATGAGCCATCCATCGTGTTTGGTAAAATAGAAATTTTCTCGATAGCTAAGCTTTTGTATTCCTTACTTACTACACTATCATACGTTTTAGGTTTTAAATCTGGTTTACTTCCCTCTTGAAGTATCCAATAATTCGGATGCATGTTACCAATTAAATACAACGTATCATTCGTAATACGTATATCCTGTAAAGAGCCCTCCTGTGCAACTTCCCGTATCACTTTGGGATTTTTCGGATTTGAAATATCATAAAAAGTTGCCGTTGACATACTTGTGCCTGCTTGCTCAATATATTCTTCTCCGATAGCAATTAATAGCTGATCGTATAATGCTAGTTTCGTAATATATTGAGATTCCTTTTGTTTAATTGTCGTTGCAAGTTTCAAATCTTGGGGATTATTAGCGTCAACAACCGTTATACTTTGATCTTTTATAGCGTAAATAAAGCCATCTTTAACAACGACGATATCCCCCTCCTCGACACCTTCTACTTGGTTGTTTGTTGTAGAAGAATTATCTGCAACTGGGGCACTATCTTTACTACTAGAAGCACTATCTTCAAGGACGTTTATTTCTGGTCCTCTATTTCCATTTGCCACAACAGCTTCAAAATATTGTTGTAACTCTTTTTCAGATTTAACAGCCTCTATTTTGTCAATAACAGTAAAGGCAATATCATGCGATGTTGCTTTCAATGTACTATAAGCAAAAGCTTCCTTTTGCACATGTAAGCGGTAACTCCCAGCAGGAAGGTTACTGACAAAAAGAGATTTTTTATCTTCTCCTAATGTAATCGTTGCCGTCACCTTTTTGCCCGACTCATCCGTAACATAGACATATTCATCTGTTACATTTTTTAATGTTTGTGAAAAGGATGCTCGCCAACTTTGCGTTGTCATTATTGTACTTGCTGCTTTAGCTTGTGCCTCTGGGGAAATCATCAATGTAAAAATCCCTGGTAAAGCAGCTAAAACGATAATCATGAATATAGCTAGCCATTTACTTCTCATTATTTTCCACTCCTTCATATTACTTGTTTTATAATTAGACTACTAAAAGGTTATAAAGTTACATTACATGAAAAATTTTCATAAAAATAAAAGTGACTACCACCAAATTCAGAATTGTTTCGGTGCCTGGCACCATAACAAAAGACATCTGGAATAGGTCATCCGGATGCCTTTTGTACAATAAATTTAAAATAGCTGTCGTTTACTCATCAAATGGCCATTTCGGTAACATTTTGGCTAATGGCTTATCGTTTCTTCGACCAAGTACATAATCTGCTTGCATAATTGTATGGATTTCTCGTGTACCTTCATAAATAACGGGCGCTTTCGAGTTACGTAAATAACGCGCTACAGGATAATCATCCGAATAGCCGTACGCACCATGAATTTGCAGCGCGTCATCAGCCGCCTTATTGGCAAAATCACATGCCTGCCACTTCGCCAAGGACGTTTCTCTAGTATTACGAATACCTTTATTTTTCAACTCGCCAACCCGATAAACGAGCAGTCGGCTCATTTGATAGCCCGCTTCCATTTTGGCAATCATCTGTCCGACAAGTTGATGCTCGCCAATAGGCTTCCCAAATGTCTCTCGTTCATGGCAATATTTCACACTTGCCTCAAGACACGCTTGAATAAGCCCAACTGCGCCTGCAGCCACTGTAAAGCGACCATTATCCAGTGCAGACATCGCAATTTTAAAACCCTCTCCCTCTTCTCCTAAACGATTTTCAACTGGAATGCGTAAGTCTTCGAAAAAGAGCTCACCTGTATTGCCAGCACGAATACCGTACTTGCCCTTAATCGCCTTAGAAGTAAAGCCAACCATGGAGCGTTCTACAATAAAGGCACTGATACCGTGGTGCTTTTTCGCTTTATCTGTGTAAGCAAAGACAATAAAATGATCTGCTATATCACATAAGGAAATCCATGTTTTTTGCCCATTTAACACATAACAATCACCATCTCGTATGGCTGTTGTCGTCATGGCTGCTACATCCGAACCCGCACCAGGTTCAGTCAGCCCAAAAGCCCCAATCCGTACCCCCTTCGCCTGTGGTACAAGGTATTGCTGTTTCTGCGCCTCGGTGCCCCATTGCATTAACGTCATACTATTTAAACCTATATGGACGGATACAGCTGTTCGAAAGGCCGTATCCCCCCGTTCAAGTTCCTCACATACAATGGCTAGTGCGTTATAATCCATGCCGCTACCACCGTACTTTTCTGGCACGCAAACACCCATTAGTCCGAGCTCGGCTAGTCTTGACCAAATGCTTGTATCAAAACTTCCTGCGGCGTCCCATTTTGCAATATGTGGCATTATTTCATCATCCACAAACTGGCGTACGGTTTTTCGTAAGATTTCCTGCTCCGTTGTAAAATCGAAATTCAAGGACTTCACCTACCATTTCACAATCATTGCAGACTTATGTGATGTTTCTTTAATGACAACACCGCGCTTCGCCATTTCTTTAATATACGTCTCCCCTGGAACGATCGTTTCTGGAGCAAACACGCCACGTTCTGTAATCGCGCCATCACCAATCATTTGGGCAACGACAGAAATTGTATTCGCTGTTGCACGAGCCATCGCTGTTTCATTATTCGTCATATCTTTACGTACGACCATTTCGTATTCATATGTGACCTGCTGTTGCGCCTTTTCTCCTGAAACAATTACTCGTAATAACACCGCATCAGGCTTTGTTCCAAGTTCAAGCTTCTTCTTAAGCGCCTCCCTGACAACAGCTCTAACAGGCACTTCTAGGTTATCGACTTCTACATTATTACTTGCATCTAAAAAGCCTAAATCAGCTAGCAATTTAAACTTTTCTGCATGCCCTTTATATCGAATTGTCTTATATTCTAATGTGTGGACATTTGGGAATGTCTTATAAAGAGTGGATATACCACCCGATGTATAAAATGCCTCAAGCACACCAAAATCATCGAAATAGATAGGCTCAATCCCTGATAATGATGGGACTTCTTCAAGTTTCCCCTTTTGAATCATTTTAGAAGGCTCTGTATAGTGGTCAAATACACCATCCAATGAAAAGACACGTGTATAGTGCAACGGTGGCTTCGGCTCTGTTGGAATACCTCCTACATAGAGTTTAATAGATTCCACTTCATCTAGTTTTGTTGCGCCATAGCCCGCTAATATATTGACCATACCTGGAGCTACACCTAAGTCAGGAATAAGTGTCACACCTTTTGCCTTTGCTTCTTCATGTAAAGATAAAATCTTATCCGTTACACCGCCAATATGCCCCCCTAGATCGACAGAATGGACACCGGCTTCTATCGCAGCTCGTGCTACACGTTCATTGAACGAATAGAACAGTGCATTGACCACAACATTACCTTTCGCAATAACCGATGTTAAAGAGTCATCATTTTCCGCATGAAGCTCTACGACTTCAACTTTATCTGTCTTTAACGTCTCAACAAATTGTTGGGCTGTCTTTACATCAATATCCCCTAAAATGACCTGTTCCACTTTACTATTTTTTATTAAATCACGAGCAACCTCTTTCCCCATCAATCCTGCACCTAATACAACAACTTTCATCAAGAACATCCCCTTTCATTGATCTGTTACTTTGTATCGATTTGTGCTCTTTGTAATTTACCGCTGTAGTCAACGTAGATGCTCTTCCATTCTGTGTAAACGTCCAATGCTGCCACACCGGAATCTCGATGTCCATTCCCTGTTCCTTTCGTTCCGCCGAATGGCAAATGGATTTCTGCACCTGTCGTACCTGCATTGATATAAACAATACCTGTATCTAAGTCGCGTTGAGCGCGGAAAATCGTGTTCACATTTTGTGAGAAAATAGAGCTTGATAAGCCAAATTTCACACCATTATTGACTTCGATTGCTTCATCTAAATTTGCAACTTCAATAAGAGAGACGACCGGACCAAAAATTTCTTCCTGTGCAATAATCATATGAGGCTTTACATTTGTAAACAATGTGGGCTCATAGTAAAACCCTTTATCATAAGGTGCTTCATTTAAAATTTTGCCACCTGTTAATAAGGATGCACCTTCTTGTTTACCAATCTGTACATAATGATTAATTTTTTCTAATGCCGCTCTATTAATGACTGGACCGATTTTCACAGTTTCATCCAAACCGTCTCCAATTGTTAAAAACTGCATTGCTTCTAATAGACGATTTTCTAATTCTTCTTTTACATCTTTATGCACAATCACACGACTACATGCTGTACATCGTTGACCAGCGGTGCCAAATGCACTCCATAATATCGCTTCTGTAGCGAGCTGCAAGTCTGCATCCTCCATTACAATGACAGCATTTTTGCCGCCCATCTCTAGCGAAATTTTCTTTAAATGTTTGCCGCCAAGTTCCGCCACCTTACTTCCTGTTGAGGTAGAGCCGGTAAACGATATGACTTTTACATCGGGATGCTCTATTAGCGCCGTTCCGACAGTTGGCCCTGTACCAAAAACAATATTTGCTACTCCTTTCGGTAAGCCAACCTCTTCAAAAATTTTCCCCATTTCATAAGCCATCATCGGTGTTTCATTTGATGGTTTCCAAATAAATGTATTGCCAGCGACAATTGCAGGGAAGGATTTCCACGTAGCAATTGCCACTGGGAAATTCCAAGGAGTTATTAACCCTACTACGCCTATTGGTGCGCGTACACTCATAGCAAATTTATTGGCAAGCTCTGACGGTGTCGTCTCTCCAAATAACCGTCGACCTTCACCCGCCATATAATAAGCCATATCAATTCCTTCCTGTACCTCACCTCTAGCTTCTTCAATCACCTTACCCATTTCTTTTGTTAAAACGGTCGCCAAATATTCTTTCTTGTCTTTCATCTTTTGACCGATGGCATATAAATAATCTGCACGCTTTGGTGCTGGCACAAGTGCCCAACTTTTTTGTGCTGCCTTCGCTACAGCTACCGCTTCCGTCACTTCATTTGCAGTTGAAAGTGGTATTGTTGCTAAGTGCTCTCCGTTTGCAGGATTCGTCACTGCTATACTTTGTAAATGCGAATGTGTAACCCATTTACCACCGATATAGTTTTTAATCTCCATTACACACACCCCCTGATATATCTATGATGCCTTGGCTTCTTTGAACATGTCGCTAATGCTACAGAAAATATCCGTCGCTCTCGCCCTCTATGTGTACTGCATTATATATATGCAGATACAAAATGCCAAAATTCCGAATTTTCATAACAAAGATATGACTCGAATAATAATTTCGTAGCAATGTTAGGTTAAAATATCGGTGGCACTTGCCAAAGGCTTTATCTTCATTTCCAGTAATTTTAACTAGATGATGATACTTTCACCACTAGTAGTAAAACAACTGAAAAAAGATAAATAATACACATTCTAGTTTTTTATATTCGACATTTTCTATCTTAATCCCTTTTTTTCTAAAATTATTAATTATGTAATGAAACTATCCTGCATAATAATCGTATACAATAACAACAAATGATATTGGAGGAATTACACGATGAATAACCATGAGATCGACTACAAAGTATTTGGGGATGACATGCAATATGTGCAAGTTGAACTTGATCCGCAAGAAACGGTGGTAGCAGAAGCTGGCGCCTTAATGATGATGGATGATGCGATTCAAATGGAGACAATTTTCGGAGATGGTTCGAAAGGCAATGGCCAAAGCGGTCTTATGGGGAAATTACTCGGCGCAGGGAAACGTCTAGTAACTGGTGAAAGCTTATTCATGACAACATTTACAAATAACGGTACAGGGAAACGTCATGTCTATTTTGCGTCTCCGTACCCAGGTAAGATTATTCCGATGGATTTAAGTCAACATAAAGGGAAAATTATTTGTCAAAAGGATGCTTTTTTAGCAGCTGCTAAAGGCGTTTCTGTTGGTATCGAATTCCAGAAAAAAATTGGCGTAGGCTTCTTCGGTGGTGAAGGCTTTATTATGCAAAAGCTTGAAGGCGATGGTATGGCTTTTGTACACGCTGGTGGGGCAATTCATCGAAAAACGCTACAACCAGGTGAAGTTTTACGTGTGGATACAGGCTGTTTAGTGGCGATGACTTCTGACGTTGATTATAATATCGAAATGGTTGGCGGCGTAAAAACGGCACTATTCGGTGGAGAAGGTATCTTCTTTGCAACTTTACGTGGCCCTGGTACTGTATGGGTTCAATCATTACCATTTAGCCGATTAGCAAGCCGCGTCTTCGCTGCAGCACCGATTTCACAAGGCGGTGGCGGACATTCATCAGGTGAAGGTGGTATCGGTGGTCTATTTGATATGTTCAATAAGTAACTAGCCAAATAGGTCTTAGGCTTTTCTTTAAAAAGGCTGGAACAAAAGAGAAACAGTGTTAGATTGACCCCAATCAATCTAACACTGTTTTGCTATGGCGTTGATGTCCGCTACGGCGGTCGCTTTCCGCTCAGCACAGTAAGCTGCAATCCTTGCTTTCGCGCGGAATGCCCGCTTCTTATGTTTTGTGCGTTCTTGCAGGAGTCGCCACCTCGCTACCATCAACTAGTTTTCACTATGTTTTATCATTGCATGGTGATTGGATAGCGTTTTATCCGCTAAACTTTTTTATATCGCTTTTGTTTCTTCCCTTAGCCATACTTGTTCTTCTTCGTTTAAATAAGGAGCTAGCGTAGTGAATACCTCTTGATGGTAATGATTTAGCCATTGCTTTTCACTTTCTGTTAACATGTCTTGATTGATACCTGCTAAATCAATAGGACAATACGTTACTGCTTCAAACTTCATAAATTGACCAAATTCTGTTTTCTCATCTTCTACTACTGACATCATATTTTCAATTCGAATGCCATACTTACCTTCAAGGTAAATTCCCGGTTCATTCGTAATAATCATGCCTTTTTCTAATGGCACATGATTGGTATGGCGGATGCTTTGTGGCCCTTCATGAACATTCAAGAAAAAACCTACACCATGGCCTGTGCCACATTTATAATCCAAGCCATACTGCCAAATTGGTTGTCTTGCTAAAACATCTAAATTAGCTCCTGTTGCACCGTACAAAAATTTCACTGAGCTTAATGCAATAAACCCTTTTAACACTAAAGTAAAATCTCTTTTTTGTTCATCCGTAAGACTCCCTAAAACAATTGTCCGTGTAATATCTGTTGTTCCATCATAATACTGTCCGCCTGAATCAATTAAAAATAGACCTTCATTTTTCAGCGTATATTGTGTTTCTTTATTAGCTTTATAATGCATCATCGCAGCATGGTCTTGATAACCTGCAATCGTATCGAAGCTAGGCCCTACAAATCCTTCTTGCTCTCTTCTGAAATTTTCTAATCTTTCTTCTGCAGCAATCTCTGTAACTTCTTCTTTATCTACAACGTGTTTTAACCATTTTATAAATTTCACCATAGCTAAACCATCTTTTATTTCACACCATTTTAGATTTTTTATTTCCACCTCATTCTTAATCGCTTTTAAGTTAGTCGTCATGTTAGGACTTTCAATTTTCGTTACATGACTGTTAATGGCATTATACAATCTAATATTGGTTTTATTTGTATCTAGACTAACAGTATCTCCGCCCGAAAGGTTTGCTAAAAAAGTTTCAATTTCATGGTACTCCCTTAACGCAATACCTTCCCCCTCCAGTTCTGATTTCAGCGCAGTAGGGACCTTGCAAGAATCAATAAATAAATAACATGTATGTTCTGCTACGATGACATTCGCTATAGCCACTGGATTGTTCGGTACATCTGCTCCTCTAATATTCAATAGCCATGCAATATCATCAAGAGAAGTTAAAATATAATAATTCGCTCCTTGATTTTTCATTTCTGCCCTTACTTCATCTAATTTCTCCGAACGTGATTTTCCAGCATAGTTGACGTCATGACTAAAAATCGTTCCTTTAGGAATTTCTGGTCTATCTCCCCATAACTCACCAATTAAATCTTGATTCATTTTGAATAAGATTGCCTTCGCTTTTAAATCTTTTACCATACTTCTAACCATATCAATTGAAAAAACATTTCCATCAAAGCCAACATTGCTGCCTTCTTCAAGAACCTCTGCTAGCCATTCTGTATAAGAAGGCACCCCTGGATCCATCATTCTAAATAATCTAATACCTGAGTTTTCAAGTTGCTTGTCAGCTTGAATATAATATCTGCCATCTGTCCATAAACCGGCATCATTTAAAGTAATGACTACCGTCCCTGCCGACCCTGTAAAACCTGATAGCCATTCTCTACCTTTCCAATGTTCTGCTACATATTCTCCTTGATGTGCATCAAAACTTGGAATGATATAAGCATCCAGTTGATGTTTTACCATGAGCTCTCTTAACTTTTTGACTCTATCTCTACTATTCATTACGAATACCTCCATTTTCCTTTACATGCATTTTTTTATTTTCACGATCATACAGCCATAAGACCAATGCTATACTAATAGACCCTGCAGTCAGTTTTGCTACTATAAACGCACCTAGCATTTCCGGAGCTACTTCTGATACAAAACCAAATTGACCCCCAAATACAAATGCTCCACTTACGCCAAAAGCCGTACATACCACTTTTCCTTTAGGGTTCATATCCTTATATGTTCCAAATATTAATAGATTACTAGCTAAATTTCCGAGAAGGCCCGCTACTGACACAGCATTTATGCCAACTTTCTCTCCTAATGCTTTAAAACTTTTTTGGAAAATTCCACTTAGCATAGCTAGCATCGGATATGCTCCCGCTAAAATAAATGCAATTTTTCCTACTATAATAATCGATTCAGATAGCGGTGCTAATCCTGAAACAAGCTTTACACCAAATATCACGTCAATGCCTTGGAATAGTAATCCAACAGTACTTAACGTCACTATAAACTTTCCAAATAGATTAAAAGCTTTTATAAAAACATGTGGAGCCTTGAGTAATCCGACCCCTAACATAATAGTAAAAACAAATATAGGAACCAGATTCCATACAAGTAGAATGATATTTATTTTTTGCCATAAGCCTGCTACAAGACATCCAATTGGTATAGTAATAATGCCAATTAGCACACCTTTAGCAAAATATTTTTCATCCTCTTTAGCAAGCATCCCTAACGCAACAGGTATTGAAAAACTAACGGTAGCTCCTAAAGTAGATGCAATAATAATTCCTGAAAATGCTCCCATCTCATTTGACAAAGCAAGCTTTTCAGCCATTTGAAAGCCTCCCATATCGACAGCTAGAAATGCTGCTGGAATAATGGAAGGGTCCAGATGAAATACTTTACTTATTGGACTAATTTGAGCGGATAAAAAATTTGTTAATACAGGTGCTAAAGACAGTATTCCTATCATACCAAGCCCCAATGCCCCCATCGTTTTTATGCCTTCCTCAAATTTTTTGCCCAATTTCAAATGATTACCAGTAATATAATCAATCCCACCGATTACAAAAAAAGAACCAATTAGGTATAATACAAATTTATCCATTCCCATTATCACTTTCTATAAGCTTTATTACTGCTCGCTAGCTGTAGTGTACATCCTACTATTTGAAAAGATAATTAGGTGTGTTAACAGCGATAAGCTTAACCTTTTTATTAGTGTAATTCGCCCAATTGTGAGAGATAGTTGAGTCCATATGAACACAATCACCAGGATACACTTCATGTCGATTACCATTTATGTAAACGGTTAATATACCTTCTAAAACGTAAATAAACTCTTCGCCCTCATGCGTATAAGATAAAATTTCTTCATCTTGCTTTTGCGGTAGAATTTCGATAAGCCTTGGAACAAGTTGTTTATTTTCCAAGTTGGTGCTTAAACTATACTTAATAAATCTACCTTCTACGGCTTCCATTATTTCTTGCTCATAACTCCTTAAAACGATATCTTTCCGCTTATGTGGATAATCAAAAAAATATGTTAAATGGACTCCCAATATTGTAGCTAGCTTTTCAAGTGAATCGACTGCTATCGTCGTAAGTCCCCTCTCTAATTGAGACAAAAACCCAACAGATAGTTCGCTTCTTTCACTTAACTCTTTCAAAGTAATACCTTTGTCCGTCCTCAATTTTTTTATTTCCATCCCTATATTCATCATCTCACCCCTATTTTTCATATTTGTGAATAATATAATATATATCAATCTTATTCGCAATAAATTGTGAAATAAATTCATAATAATGAAATTCATCTTCTAGCATTTCATTAAATATCCCATATAGTGTCTGCACTATCAATCTATAGGCACAAAAAAAGGCGCTTGATCCATTTAGATCTGCGCCTAGATTTATTTACTTTCTATGAGCCAAGCTCCATTCGTTAATCGATTCTATTTGAAAGTGGCTTACCCTGCCCATATGCCATTAGTGCATTGACATTAAGCATTAGCATAGCTGTTCTTGTCTTTAAAGATGCACTACCAATATGCGGTAATACAACAACATTTGGTAGGGTTAATAGTGGATGATCCAATGCAACTGGTTCCTGTTCAAAAACATCTAGACCAGCAGCCCATAGCTTGCCATTTTTCAAGGTGTTATAAAGGGCATTCTCGTCAATAATACCACCACGAGACGCGTTAATTAATACCGCATCTTCCTGCATTAAGGCAAGCTCCTTTGCACCAATTAAACCGACCGTATCTTTATTATAGGGTGTCATAATCACAACAAAATCAGATTTTGTTAAAAGCTCTTCAAGTGATGCATAGCAAAACCCATACATTTCTTCTGCTTCATGGCGACGTCTACGGTTATGATATAAAACTTTCATATCAAAACCTTTTGCTCGTCTTGCAACAGCCTGCCCAATCCGCCCCATTCCGATTATTCCAATTGTTGCGCCTGATACATCTTTTCCAACTAATTGCATAGGGTACCAGCTTTGCCATTTACCTTCACGTAAATAACGCTCGCTTTCTGGTATTCTACGTGCTGTAGCTAGCAATAAACCGAATACTAAATCAGCCGTCGTATTAGTTAACACACCAGGAGTGTTTGTTGCCATAATGCCTCTTTTACGTAATGCTGGCACATCAATATTATTAAAGCCCACTGCTAAATTTGTCACAAGTTTTAAATTGGGGGCGTGTGAAAGCAATTCCTCATCGACTTGATCCGCTATCGTTACCCACAAAACTTCACAGTTTGCAACGGCTGCTAAAAGTTTTGCGCGAGGTATAACGGTCTCCTCTTCCTCCCATTGTTCAATATCATAATGCTCCTCTAAAGGCTCGACAAACTGAGCCGGGAATTTACGTGTAATAAACAATTTCTTTTTCATCATCCAACACCCCTTATTCGTTTCCCCATTTTGCCTATAGCGTAACACTAATATGGGAAGGTCACAAGCAAGCTTTTACATTGATTTTCCCCACTAGATCCCTTTTTAAAAAGCGTTTTATTACTTTTTCATTCCATCCTTCTTTTTAGTAAATCTATCCTTCTGTTCAGGCATTCTATCCGTTCGCTTCAAAAATATTCCATCTAAATTCCGACAGTTCTAGGCAAAAAAATCCCTTTTGTTGTACCTAGCTCAAAATAATATTAAAAGGCATCAAGTAGTTGAACTTAATACCTTTAGTCATGTTTATGCTTTTTTATAGAAAATGAATTTTATATCCAATTGTTAATTGTAGTAAAATGCGGTGATTGTGCTACTTTTAACGAGCAGCAAAATGCTACGTGTTCCGTTAGAAATCTTTAATGGTCGTATCTAGACGACTCGCAACTCGTTCTAATTCCTCGGAAGATTCTCCAATGGATTCAATGACATTCGCCAATTCCGTTATTTGACTTCCGACATTTTGAAAGTTGACAATAGAGCCTTCCACCGAGCCGGATATTGCGTCAAAGGCTTTTAATGAATTCAAGTTTTGCTCGATACTATTATTAACAAGCACTTGAATTTCTTGAATGGCTTGTACAACGTGTTTTGTAATCCCATTGGACATACCGATTAACTCCGCAATTTGCTCTACAGATTCTTTCGTTTGGTCTGCCAGCTTACGCACCTCATCTGCGACAACTGCAAAACCTTTTCCATGTTCTCCAGCTCTTGCAGCTTCAATTGCTGAATTCAATGCTAGTAAATTGGTTTGTCCAGAAATGTTTTTGACCATTTCAATAACATTATTTATTTTTGAAGAGGAATGATTGAGTTCCTCCACCATCATTGCCATTTCAATCGTTTTATCATTGATTTTGCCTGTTTGCTCATTTAACAATACGATTTTCGAATAGCCTTCAGATGAAACCTTTTGCATCATTTTAGCCTCATCGATACTGTCTTTTAAGTATGCATTCACTTGCTTTGTGCTAGAAATAAGCTCCATTACTGACTCATTTGTCTCATGTGACTGTGCCTCTAATTGCGTCGAAATCCCACCCACTATATCCTTTACATGTGTCCGGACACTCATTCGTTGCTCTTCTATTAAAGAATTGGAGTAGTTATTATATTCTTCTAGTACAATCTGTTGTTCGAAATTACACATTTTACTTACTGCATCACAATACTTCTCTTCTTCTTCTTTAGACAAATATAAATTATAAACAGTCTTGCGCAAAGATTTTTCTAAGTTTTGAAACGCAGCTAAATACCATTTGGGATATAAGTTAATTTTTACATGCATCTTGCCTACATTTCGCCTTTTTTCTATAAAGGCATTATCTATTCTTCCTTCAAACATTTCAATTATATGGTGGCGAAGTGTTTGGCGAAGGCGTTCACTCGAACTGTACTTTTGAATAACATCCCGTAAAGTCGGTACACTCTCAACAGCCTTATAAAATGTTTCAACAATATCCACAACATTTTGTTCGATATAAGGCTTTAAACTTTTTATTAACTGCAAGTCCTGTTTTGTGAGATTGACAAGGTGTAACTGTAGCAAACGTTCCTGATCTTGAATAATTACACCTGTATTTGACACATCATTCATAACAATTGTATTTTGCTTAGGTCTATTTCTAAATTGAAACATCTCTCCACCCCATAAATTAAAATATTATGTCTATTCTTTTTGAATGTTAAAACCTATTAGCTAAAATAAGTATTATGACCTTTTCTATTATTGATTATAAAGTGTATGTAATAATAGTTACAATAGTTCGGTAAATTTTATCTACTATACCACGATTTTACACTAATTTCACCCTTTTTATATATCCTTATACCTAATAAATTTTATATATATTATTATCAATTTGACAATAATAATGTTTAAGTAGTACTTATTCTAAATAAAAAGTTGTAAAATCAAAAAAAAGCCACTCATTGTTGTGACAAATGAGTGACTTTTTAATTACATAAATATAATAACACTAAGAATTGCTGCTAACACTAAACGATAGATTGCAAATGGCATTAGTTTTACTTTTGAAATAAGTGCCAAGAAAAACTTAATGGATAATAATGCGAATACAAATGAACTGATAAAACCAACTACATAAAACCCTAAATAATCCATTGAAAGCGTATCCCAGTTTTTCAATACTGATACAAGACTGGCACCTGCCATTATAGGAACTGCCATAATAAATGTAAAATCAGCAGCTACACGGTGACTAATCCCAAAAAGAACCCCACCTGAAATTGTTGCACCTGAACGAGAGAATCCTGGCCATAACGATAAGCACTGTACTAAACCAACTTTAAACGCCATGCCATAAGAAATCTCATCTAATGAATTAACTTTTGGTCTTCTTGGAGCCAATTTATCAGCCGCAATCATTAAAATTGACCCTGCAACTAATGCATAAATAACATGCTCTACTTTAAATAAATGGTCATCAATAAAATCTTTAAAAGCAAAACCTAGCACTACTGCTGGTAACATACCAACAATCACGTGCATTAAGTTAAAACGACCCGTCATCGATTTTGACTGTCCATCAATATTATAGAGACCAACTAGACTTAGCATACGCTTCCACATGACCACGATAACCGCTAAAATTGACCCTAGCTGAACAACAATTTTAAACGTATTAGCTGGATACTTTCCTAAAAACTCTTCTGTCTTCAACCACATATCATCGACAATAATCATATGACCTGTAGATGATACTGGTGCAAACTCTGTCATTCCTTCGACAAAGCCTAAAATAAGTGCCTTTAATAATTCTATTATCTCCACATTGTCACCTTACCTTTTAACGTTATTCTACTTTTGTTCTACGCGGGGGAATCAGAGCTTCCGCAACATAAAGAAATGCCACAAATGATAAAAAGGCTCTGTGTACGTTCCATTGACAATCACCTAGACTACATTCTTTTGTGCCCACGATATTTGAAAGACTTAGCTTTAAGCGATTTTTGCGCACACCAACTTATTATAAGCTACTCCTTTTTCTTATACTACCTCTTTTACTGAAAAGTAATATCAACTACCCATAGCTCAGAGCGACTGCCGATGCGCATTGGTGGTCCCCAAAATCCAAAGCCCGATGAAACAAGTGTATGCATTTGTCCCTTCAGCTTATAACCATAATCTAGTTCAAATACACGTGCCGTAATATACTGATTCGGCCATAGCTGCCCTTTATGTGTATGTCCAGACATATGAAGGTTTACCCCTGTACGCGCAGGTGTTGTCAAATCATCTGGTGTATGATTCATAACAAACCAAGGCAACTGGTCGCTCAATTTCAAAGCTTCAAGATGTTTCCTTTCTTTATTCGTTTTATCTTCTTGGCCTGTTATTATAAACGCATTGTTCACTCGAATTGTTTCATCTCGCAAAATTTTAACACCAGCTTTTTTCATTTCTTCTACAAATTCGGGAATTTTCTTTCCGTAATATTCGTGATTACCAAGTACTCCAAACACACCATAAGTCGCTGTTAGCTGTTTCATTACTTCAGCCATTCCCTCTTGAACAAACCATTTTGGATCATCATCCACAATATCTCCTGCTAAAAAAACCACATCTGGCTCCGCTTCATTTGATAACTTAACAAAACGTTGTAAATGCTTTTTGTTTGATAGCACGCCTAAATGAAAATCCGATGCAACGACAACACGCATCGAGGATAGCTCACTATCCTTTTGAGGCATTACAATATTTAAATGCCGGACAACTGGAGAGTATGCAAAATAAGAACCGAAAACCCATAATATAAAGAACATAGCAACTGCTAAACTACCAATTATGCGAATATTATGAAATGGTGTTAGCCACATTACAAGCTGTACAGTTAAACATAATAACAAGCCATATTCAAATATAAACATCCAATAGTTACCGATAACTGAAAATACGCGTAAAGACTCATGTAGCCTGCCGATAATAATGCTAAAAGAAACAATATAAAGTATGAGCCAATAAAAAATGGGATAGTGAAACCAATTCATTGCGTCAAGCCATTGCTTGATGCCCCAGCCCAAATAGAAAGTTAAAGCGCTATATATACTTATAACAACAAATCCTACAACAATTTTTGCCATATAGTAGTCCTCTTCTTTCATATATTCATTGTGATTATAGCATTCCATATAAGAATCGTATTTTTAAAAGCACTTTTATTTTGCACTGTATTTCAGTAACATTATAGATGTACTAGAAAATTTTTGCATAAACGAGCTAATAAAGGGGTGTTGTCTCAATGGGGAAGTACAAATTTGAATCAACTGAGCATGAGTTATTCCGTAAAACATTACGTAAGTTTTTAGCTGAAGAAGCAGAGGTACACTATGATCAATGGGAAAAAGATCACCTTATTCCACTAGAGTTTTGGCACAAGCTCGGACAATTAGGTTATTTATGTCCTCAAGTTGAAGAAGCGTACGGGGGCCTCGGGTTAGATTTCAGCTTTGGTGTTATTATTCAAGAGGAGTTAGAACGCGTAGGTTCAAGCCTGATTGGTGTCGGTTTGCATAATGATATCGTTGTGCCGTATATCGAGGCATATGGAAGCGCTGCGCAAAAATCGCGTTGGCTTCCAAAATGTGTAACAGGCGAGACGATTACTGCGATTGCTATGACTGAACCAGGAACAGGCTCCGATTTAGCCAATATCCAAACAACGGCTATTCGCGATGGCGATCATTTTATTGTCAATGGTCAAAAGACTTTTATCACAAATGGTATTCATGCAAATTTAGTGGTGGTTGCCGTAAAAACAAATCCTCATGCAGAGAAAAAGCATCGAGGTATTAGCCTTATCGTGATTGAGGAAGGAACACCAGGCTTTACAAAGGGACGCAAACTTGAAAAAGTAGGAATGCATGCACAAGATACAGCTGAACTATTTTTTGAAGATTGCCGTGTCCCAGTAGAAAATTTACTCGGGGAGGAAGGAAAAGGCTTCACCTATATGATGGAAAAGCTCCAACAAGAGCGTCTAGCTGTTGCAATTGCTGCCCAATCAGCAGCAGAAGATATGCTTGCTTTGACGGTTGATTATGTGAAATCACGTCAAGCTTTTGGAAAATCCATTAGTGACTTCCAAAATACGCAATTTAAAATTGCTGAAATGGCCACTAAAATAGAACTTGGCAAAACTTTTTTAGAATCCTTAATTGAAGAGCATATTGCGGGTCAAGATGTTGTGACAAAGGTCTCTATGGCGAAATACTGGATTACCGAAAATGCACGCGACATAGCAGCCCAATGTATGCAGTTACACGGTGGCTATGGCTATATGGAAGAATATAAAATTGCAAGACGTTATCGTGATATACCCGTAATGTCAATCTACGCAGGCACAAATGAAGTAATGAAAATGATAATTGCCAAAAATATAGGCTTATAAAAGCATTGTCGCTCCGAGCCAATGTGACTAGAACAAAAGGAAAAAGTGTTAGATTGCTTTAGTCAATCTAACACTTTTTTGCTATGCCGTTGTTGTCCGCTTTGGCGGTGCTTTCCGTTCAGCTTAATGCCGCACCCCTCACTAACACACGTCGAGCAATCCTTCACTATAATCAATAAAGCTTCTCTCATATGAGTGGATATTTTACCAACACAGCTCCTTTGGCAACGTATTTCTTATCGCAGACGCTTTGAAGGCGAGGGAGTTTAATGTCACCGTAACATTTTTTAGCATAGGAGGAGGATAGGATAACTAGCAAGTTTACTAGTTGATTGGAGTGGAAGGTGCGACACTTCTGCAGGAACAGCACGAGCTGAAAATCCATTTTTTGTGGCGGATGCTACAAAAATTAGTTGACGCAGTGCCTGCGGAAAGGGAGCGCTTGGAACGGAAATCAACGCTTTACCAAAATTTAAGCAGCGGCAAATAGATATGCCGCTGCTTTTTTATACTGCTGGAATTCGTACAATTACTTTAAATAAATCTCCATCTACTTCTATACTCATACGCGCTCCGTGCAAATCAACAATAGATTGCGCAATGGCTAAACCTAAGCCTGAGCCTTCTGTATGACGCGATGCATCGGCTCGCTTAAAGCGTTCAAACAATTCATCAGCATTTTCGCTTATTTCATATTTCGCAACATTTTTCACCGTGAATTCAGCATCACCATTTGCCACTCTTTTTAACGTAACATAGACACGTGTACCTTCTAATGCATATTTCAATACATTGACGATTAAATTATCAATCAATCTCCACCATTTTTGCCCGTCCACATAAGCGTAAATCGGCTCATTCGGCATTGTCATACGCAAGTCTAAGCGTGCCTGTGATAAATCCTCCTCATGCTCTCCAACTGCTTGCTGTACAAGCTGTGTGACATCCACACGACTTCGATGGAGCTCAATATTGCCACTCGCCATTTTGGATACTTCAAACAAATCCTCGATTAGCACTTTTAAACGGTCTGATTTTTTATCGAGAATATGAATATACTGCTTACGCTCCTCTTCCGTAATATCTGGATTTTTCAATAAATCCGTATACGTAATGATTGAAGTTAAAGGCGTACGTAAATCATGGCTAACGTTTGTAATAAGCTCTGTTTTTAAGCGTTCACTCTTTGCCTGCTCATGCATTGATGTACGAACACCTTCACGTAAGTGATTAAGATTTTCGGCATGAGCTGCTAATGGGGATTTCCCCTTCACTTTTACATCTCGATTAAGTCGCCCTTCTGCCATATCCTTTGTATCTTTCATAATGCGATTTAAATAGCCCATTTTAGATAGGAAGACAACCATTGCTGGGATACCAACAATCCCACAGATGCCGAATACCATAACCGGAAATCCTCCGCCCATAGTAACACTCGCAACAAAACTACCACCACCAAAAAAGGCAGCTGCGACCATGACAATCGAGTTTAGTGCGATTGATCGATTTAAAAATAAATCAGTCATGGATTCTCCAATTCCCCATAAATAACTGTCTTGTGCATGTTCACTTAGCTTTTCAACAGTATTAACGCGACCATATAACCAAATAACTTGCACGAAAAACGCAACACCAATAATGATCAAAATCAATGCTTTAAAAGCAAAGTCAATTAAAAAACGTACATAATTGTATTGATACATATATTCAATTGCTTCAAATGCAGCATATGAAGAAAACCAATAGATACATCCTGTAATAAACAATATGACAATTTGGATATCAATGCGAAACTTCGCTAGAGATTCTTTTTCTTTTAGTGCCCCAATCGTTGGCAGCAATTCTTTCCGCCCTTTCCAAGCAAAGAATGCCGCGATAAGACTTGATATCCAAATCATAAAGAACATATATTGATTGCGTTTAAATCGGTCATAGCCTTCCATAATTGCTGCGGATTGGGCTGCTTTTTTAGAAATCGTAATCGTCCCAGTGTAATCAGTCATTTCATTTAATACGTCGGATTCGATGTATACATCTGAACCGTATAATAAATTACTTGAATTGTTACTAATACTTCCTGTTCTTAATGGCGGTTCTATATATGTTTTTTTGTATACATTACTGTCAGTAATATTTCCTGAACGATAGGTTTCACCATTTTCATCTGTTAATTCATAAGAAAAATAATTATAATTTTTTGCGAAATCTTTTGCTTCATCTTTTACAGATTTTATATATTTATCAATTAGCGCGCCCTTTTGCGCCACAATTTTCTTACGAACATATTCATCATCTTCAAAGTTTTTCGTAATATCTTTTATTTTGGCATCTTGCTCATTTTCAAGCTTTGTCTTTAAATCATTGGCATTATTGTCAGCTGCTTCTTGAATACGAGACTCATATTGACTTTTTATATTGTCGATTTGCGTGCCGAGTGAGCCATAATAATTTCGATGTTCCTCAATTTCATTTTGCGAAACTGTAATCTTGCTCTTCAATTCCTCTGCGGTTGGTATATTTAACGCGAGCGGTCCTATTTCTGCTAGGAAATTGTCCAGTTCATGTTGAAATTTTTCAGATTGAAAATAAGATTTCCCTACATACTGATAACCAATTTTTGAAAATGTAAACACACCGAATATAAACCACGTTAAACAAATAATTGTAAGAAGAGGTTTCCAATTTTTCATCATGTTTTTAACGCTCCTCTAAAAAATTTTTTCAAAAAACTGTAGCATTTCGGAGGAGCGAGCATTGACCATTTGATAGGCATAAATACCGAAATAAATTAGACCGATTACACCTGCCACAAATCCTGCTATCGTGGCATACTTTTCTATTTTATTTTTCCATTTTATAGCCAACGCCCCACACCACCTTTAAGTAACGTGGATTTTTCGGATCCGCTTCAATTTTTTCCCGTATTTTTCGAATGTGGACTGCTACAATATTTTCTGCATTATAAGCTTCCTCATTCCAGACACGTTCATAAATTTCTCGAATCGAAAACACACGCCCTGCATTTTTCATTAATAATTCTGTAATTTTGTATTCAATGGGTGTTAAGCGAACTGGTTCGCCTTCTAACACTACTTCCTTGGCATCTTCATCTAGCACTAAACCATCAATTTCCACCTTCGCAACCCCGTCATGATACGTCCCAAGTTGTACATAACGACGCAATTGTGATTTAACACGCGCCAACAGCTCTAGTGGATGAAATGGCTTTGTTACGTAGTCATCTGCCCCAACAGATAACCCATGAATCTTGTCTCCATCTTCAGCTTTCGCACTAAGCATAATAATTGGAATATTGCGTTCTGCTCGTATTTTAAACGTTGCAGTGATACCATCCATATTGGGCATCATAATATCTAAAATAATCAAATGGACTTCATTGTTTTCCAGCTTTTCAATCGCTTCCACACCATCTGCTGCCTTAATAACATGATAGCCTTCATTTTTTAAGTAAATTTCAATACCATCACGAATATCTTGATCATCATCTGTTACAAGAACTGTTAACTTCGTCATGATATACACCTCGCTCTCAATTAATAGTGTACAGTTTAAATCTTAAAAACCAACTAGGATAAAAATGAAGAATTTCTTAAGCTTTTACCTATTGTTCATCCTTATTTATTTTTTCTTCCAGTCAATGTTAGAACCACAATTCCTCCAAGCAACATGGCTACACCTACCCAAGATGTTGAACTTAGATGTTCTCCAACTAGCAATACCCCGAGCATAGCGGCAGTCAATGGCTCTGCAAGTGACAACGTTACAGCAGAGGACGAGCTAATTTTCTGGAGCCCACTTAAAAATAATAAATACGCTATGCTTGTACACATAACGCCCATAAAAATCATTGTCCATAAATTTTGCATCTCTGCAAGCCAGCTAAAGCCACTACTGATGGAAAACGGTAATAACAATACTGCACAAATCGAAAATGTCATCGCCACTGCAGGCAATGCTTCCTGCTGCGCCATTAATTGTTTACTCATATTTGTGTACACGGCAAAAGATAATCCTGCACAAACGGCTAGCCCAACCCCGCCTAAATGAATAGCACGCTCACCACTATTGATGAATAATAAAATACAACCTGTAATCGTCATGATTGTGGCAATACCCCATATTTTAGAGGGGCGTGTTTTCCAAAATAACCACTCTAGTACGCCTGAAAACATAGGAGCACTCCCAATTGTCACAACGGTTCCAATCGCTACACCTGTTAAACGGATGGAAGTAAAAAAAAGACCTTGGAATAAGGCAATACTTGCGGCCGCTAATATTGTCCATTTCCAGGACCATGTCCGAAAAGAGATTTTGCGTATTAACACGGCTACGACTAATAATAAACCCCCTCCAATTGCTGAACGAATCGTCGCTACAGCGATGGGAGATACACCTTTATCTAAAAAAGTTTGTGCTGTCCCTGTCATTCCCCATAAAATAGCTGCTAGAAGAACAAAAAAATATGGATAGACCATTGCTTATCCCTCCTGCCTATAACACGATTACTACTAACTATACAGATTTATCCAAAATCAAACAATTCCCAATTTCCTTTCCTTACATTAATCCATCATTATGCTTTCCATTCGAGAGAAGGTATAATAGGTACATCAAAAGGAGCGACCGCTTATGTATAAAACTATTGAAGAAACAGCCATTGATCTTGGCATGCCAGAGGAGCAAGTACTACGACTTGTTTATGAAGGACGCATCCGTTCCATATATGATGGTCATCAATTACTAATTAACAGTGCACAATTTAGCACCTATTTTGAACAACTAGAACGGATAAAAGAAGAAATAGAAATTTGGCGTAACACACCCATTCCTGAAGATATCGACGTTAAAGATGAAGACTAAAGACTAAAAGTGCCAGTCACCCAAACAATTCAAAATTGTTTGAGTGACTGGCACCACATACTTAAATACTTACAACGAACCCAGCGCGTTTACCGATAATTTCAGCGTAGTCTTCCACCATCACGCTTGCTGTTGGATACATGCCTGCACCTGGTCCTACCAATGTTAATGTACCAATATAGTTTGTTTCTAGCGCAACCGCATTATTAACATCATCTACTGGATAAAGTGGATGCTCTTTATCTACTAGTTGTGGCCCGACTTTTGCCACCACTTTACCGTTCGCTAATTTCTCCACTTCGGCTACATGGCGATAACGTAAGCCTTTTTCACAAGCATCTTTCACCTGTTCAGCAGAGATACAGTCAATACCAATTACTTCAACATCAGCCCAATCTGGTTGTTCACCAAATGCTAAAGCACTTAAAATCATTAGCTTTTTAAAAGCATCTTGACCAGACACATCATTATAAGGATCTGCTTCTGCATACCCTAAGTTTTGTGCTTCTTTTAAGGCTTTCTCGAAGGACCAGCCTTGCGCACGCATTTTTGTTAAAATATAGTTTGAAGTGCCATTCAAAATACCTTGAATTCGACTCACATCATTTACAAGCAAAATATTTTTCATCGTTTTGATAACAGGCACACCACCTGCTGTAGTTGCTTCAAAGCCAACGAAAACACCATTTGCCTTTGCAAGCTCCTGTAACTCTAAGCCACGTTTGGCAAACATCACTTTGTTCGCTGTAATCACATGACATTTATGTTCAACCGCACGCTTTAAATAGCCAAATGCCGGCTCTTCATTGACAATCGCTTCGAATACAACTTGCATGCCAGGCTCTGCTAACACTTCATCCATACTCGTTGTCATTAAGTGAGCTGTGCCCGGAACACGTTCACGACTAGCATCCGTTACTAATATTTTTGCTACTTCTAACTCAATGCCTAATTTATGTTTTAGCTCTTCACGCTTTTCATTTAAAATATGATAAATCCCTTGACCTACAGTTCCAAATCCTAAGATCGCTGCCTTTATAGTTGCCATACTTGATTCCCTCCAACGTACATTTCTCCAGTTTTCTCTCTATATAAAGTTTGTGCCTACAAGCACATATTCAAATAATTCAAAATTTAACCTAAAGAAAATTGTAACGCAAATAAATACATTGCACAAGAAAAATCTTTCTAGGATGGACATTTGTTTTCTCTAGGCGTGCAAAAGAAATCGGTTTCATTGCCTTTATTATACGTTTTTTTTATAAATCTATAATTTTTGAACAAATATTGACGATTCTTTTATAAAAAAAATGCCTTTCTTCTATTATATATGTACGAAGATACTACCTATAGAATGGCTGTCTTGAAAAGTCGAAACAAATTCAATAAATAACTTAGCACAACAAAAAGCTCATTCCCTATAGCAGTAGAGAATGAGCTAAAAAATATAAGGGAAAGTTAACTTGCTAGTAAAAATAATCGATAACGATATTGTGCTAAAGCTGATTGTACTAGTTTGATTTCTTCCTGTGTAAAGTTCGGTATGGCATATGTGCGCTCAATTAGTTGAAATGACCCGTATTGTAAGTAATACTCTGTCGCAGGTAGCGCGATATGGTCTGTACCATGAACTTTATACTCTTCAAAAACTTCTTTTACAGTATAGCCTTCTTCTTTAGCATATACGATTTCTTCAAAAGCACTATGTCCAAAGGTTTGTTGCCATTTTGATTCAACTGTCGAAAGTAAGTATTGAATGGCCATATTATTTACAAAATGATGGCTTTCATTTAATTCATATATAAGATAAGCAGTTACATTTTGTGCACGATAAATATTTGCCATTGATAACACTCCTTTTTCGATCAGTTATGGAAAGCGAGAGTAGCTACTGGCTATGTAGCTACCCCCTTTCATGTATATATTCAAAAGTGGGGGAGCACTTATGAAAACAAGTTAGTTGTTTTCGCCTAATGAATGGCGGTGAAAGTTTAGTAACATCAACACTTTGTTCAAGGTTGGTAGCCTTTCGAACGTTTTACTTAATCCCTAGTATACAGCATGGTATTAACCAAGTCAACAATACTTATAAAATTACTAGGTATTATTTATAAAAAATTTCTGAAAACTCACCAAATGAGGTAAGGATTAATGTAGCAACGTTATACGCATTACCAAATGAGGCTTTTCGAATGAGAAAATACGTAAACGCTACAACATACATCTTTGTTTATCTAAATAGGTTATGCTTCTACTTTTTGTTCAGTAGTTGTTACTTGCGCAATAGCTTGTTCTAAATCTGCAATAATATCCTCAACTGCCTCTAAACCGATTGATAAGCGAATGAGCGACTCGGAAACGCCAGTTTGGATTAATTCCTCAGCAGATAACTGTTGATGAGTTGTAGACGCTGGGTGAATAATTAGTGATTTTGCATCGCCTACATTTGCTACGTGTGAAAATAATTTTACGCTGTCTATTAATTGACGGCCTGCTTCTCGTCCACCTTTAATGCCAAATGTAAGCACTGAACCGAAGCCATTTTTCAAATATTTCTTCGCTAAATCATGTGTAGCAAAATCTTCTAATCCATTATAGTTTACATACTCCACAGATGGGTGGTTACGTAAATATTCTGCAACTGCTAATGCATTTTCATTATGTTTAGGAATACGCAAATGAAGCGTTTCTAAACCTTGTAATAAGTTAAATGCAGCATCTGCACTTAATGTTGGTCCAAAATCACGTAGTAATTGCACGCGCAGTTTTGTGGCAAATGCAGCCGCTGCCGTATCAATACCGTATCGTAATCCATGATAAGATGCATCAGGTTCTGTAAATCCTGGGAATCTACCTTGAGTCCAATCAAATTTCCCCGCATCCACAACTACACCACCTAAAGTTGTACCGTGACCGCCAATCCATTTTGTCGCTGAGTGAACGACGATATCTGCACCGAAGTCGATTGGTGTTGAGCCATATGGTGAAGCAAAAGTGCTATCAATAATTAAAGGTAAACCGTTGTCATGTGCAATTGTAGCTACTGCCTCTACATCTAGCACTTTTAAGCTTGGGTTTCCGTAAATTTCAGCAAACACTGCTTTTGTCTTTTCATTAATGGCAGATCGGAAATTTTCAGGATTTGTTTCATCTACGAAAATTGTTTTAATACCGTAGTTTGGTAGTGTATTTGCTAATAAGTTATATGTTCCTCCGTATAAAGAACTTGCTGCTACGATTTCATCCCCTGCTCCTGCAAGATTTAAAATTGAAAATGCGATAGCTGCTGCACCTGATGAAAGTGCTACTGCTGCTGTACCGCCCTCCAATAAAGCGACGCGTTTTTCAAAAACATCTACAGTTGGGTTTGTAATACGTGTATAAATATTGCCCGCTTCTTCTAATGCGAAAAGACGTTGCGCATGAGCAGTGTCTTTAAATACGAAAGCTGTAGAACGGTACACCGGTACAGTTCGAGAGCCTGTCACTGGGTCTGGCTCTTGGCCACCGTGTAATAGTAAAGTTTCTGGTTTAAAATTCGACATGTTTTCTTCCTCCTAAATGGGTTTTTACGATGGTACCGGAGATGAGGAGGATTTATGTGAGAAAACAAAAACCCCCTTCAGTTAAGAAGAGGGTTGCGGTTGCAAGTTTTCCTCCCCTTATCTGCCAGATCCAAGTAAGAATCTGTAGGAATTAGCACCTTAGCAAGTTCGTCACTCACTGGTTGCCGGGCATCATAGGGCCTATCCCTCCGCCGCTCTTGATAAGAGTATGTGATTCAATTTCCATCGTTGTTACACAGTATAAACATAGACTTTTTTTCTGTCAACAGTAAAATTTATTTTTTTCTGAAACTTCTGTCTGCTCCTTTACGTAATAAGAACACATACACTATATAAAAATGTAGTTTGAAAGGAGTATTTTTATGGTAAAAGCCATGATTATTTTTATTATTATTGGTTATCTAATCGGCTGTATTCATGGCTCTAAAGTGGCACAGTTTCTATCTGGAGTAGATTTAAAAAAGACTGGCCATGGCAATGCGGGTGCCTCAAACGCAACGCTTTCTCTTGGATGGAAATACGGCATATTAGTAGCACTTATAGATATAGGTAAAGGCGTTGCTGCCGTACTATGCGCACTTTACTACTTTACCTCCAATGCTTCACAATTTACTGAAGTACAAATGTGGTTATTAACCTATGCTATAGCTGCTAGTGTAATACTAGGTCATAACTTCCCGTTCCATATGGGCTTCAAAGGCGGTAAAGGAACTGCATCAATCATAGGCATATTGCTCGCTATTGATTGGAAAATTGCATTATTTGCACTTATGTTATTTGTCATTTTATCTTTAACAACAAATTATTTAATCATTGGTGTGCTTGTATTTTATATTGTTTTTTGTACAGCAACTTACTTATGGATACCTGGTATTGGACCAACAATGATTGCAATTGTTCTTTTTGGTATCGCGCTTATGTTGCATATTGAAAATATTAAACGGCTTATCCAAGGGACAGAGCCTAAAGTAACATCTGCCTTTAAAAAATAAACTTAAACAAATTAAAGCCTTGAGAGACAACAAACAAACTCTCAAGGCTTTTTTATATCATTATTTTGCAAATGATGGATCTTGCATTGTACCGTTCTTAGCTAAATTGACATGCCAAGAAAGCGCTTTTTCTAAAATATGTGGTGTATGGTGGCCGCCTGTTGCCTCGTTCGCTTCGTTAAAGTACGCCCATAATTGTTCCTTATAATCTGGATGCGCACAGTTTTCAATAATACGACCTACACGCTCTTTCGGTGCTAAACCACGCAAGTCTGCAACACCTTGTTCTGTGACAATAATATCTACATCATGTTCTGTATGGTCTACATGTGAAACCATTGGTACGATACTAGAAATTTTACCGCCTTTTGCATACGATTTCGTCACAAAAATACCTAACCGTGCATTACGAGCAAAATCACCAGAACCACCAATCCCATTCATCATTCGTGTGCCAGAAACATGAGTTGAATTTACATTACCATAAATATCTAGCTCAAGCGCTGTATTTACAGAAATTAAACCGAGTCGACGGATAATTTCCGGATGATTAGAAATTTCCTGTGGACGTAATACTAATTTATCAGCATATTTTTCAAAATTTCCATAAACACGGTTTCCTACCTCTTCCGATAGGGTAATAGAAGTAGCAGATGCAAAGCTTACTTTTCCAGCATCCATTAATTCAAAAACAGCATCTTGCAGTACTTCTGAATAAACTTCTAAATTCTCAAACTCGGAATCTTTGAAACCTAGTAATACAGCATTTGCTACTGAGCCTACACCTGATTGTAACGGGCGTAAACTTGTTGTTAAACGACCTACTTTAATCTCTTCGCGCAGGAAGTTCAGCAAATGATTTGCCATAATATCTGTTTCTTCATCAGCTGGAACAATTGTTGATGGCGCATCTAAAATATCTGAAATAACAATACCTTTTACTTTGTCTAAGTCTAGTGGAATGCCAATTGTGCCAAGACGATCTGACGCATTTAGCATTGGAATTGGATCACGTTTACCTTGTGGTCCTGGTACAAAAATATCATGCACACCCTCTAATGCATCAAGCTGGGCTACGTTTAGCTCGATGATTACTTGATCTGCTTCTTGTACGAAAATCGGAGAGTTACCAACTGAAGTTGTAGGAATTAATAAGCCATCTTCTGTAATTGCAGCAGCTTCAATAATAGCAAAGTCAATCGGACCAATAATACCTTGGCGTACTAGTTCCGCATTATGTGATAAATGGGCATCAACATAAGTGACTTCTCCACTATTGATCATATTTCGGATACCTGGGTCTCCTTGGAAAGGACCACGTTTGCGAATTACACCCGCTTCGGCTAAGTATTGGTCGACTTCTGGTCCAAGTGATGCACCTGTATATACATCTACTTTGAAGCTTTCTGTTTTCGCTTTCTCCACAAGTGCAAGCGGTACCACTTTCACATCGCCTGCACGTGTAAATCCGCTCATACCAAGTACCATGCCGTCCTTAATCCAAGATGCTGCTTCTTCTGCTGTTACAACTTTGTTTCGTAACTGTTCATTACGAAGCTTTTTTGCTAACTTTTCATCCATTCCTTATTCCTCCATCCCACATTTAATTGCTTCAACTAGATTATTTGTCCTATACATCCGTACACCCACAAATGTCAAAATACAGTAGATAAATAATCTGTCGCCATACATAATTTTACACCAAAGAGAACATTTAAGCTATATCTAACAATATATTTTACTTTACGAGGTATTTTTGTCCTAGCTCAAATTATTTAAAAATAGTTTTTTATAAATGATTTTAAGTTTTTTTATTGAAGTTTATTCGATTTTAGCGAAAAAGCGTGATATGCTCTTGGTATATTTAAGGGGAAAAGGAGAATTTTTAAATGGTGAAAGAATTATTGCGTAACCACTCTTCAGTTCGTATTTACGATGGAAATCCTATTTCTAAAGAAATTATTGAAGATTTAATTGCCACAGCACAGATGGCGGCAACCTCTCACTTTGTACAAGCCTATAGCGTAATTTGGGTAACAGACGAAGCGAAAAAAGAACAGCTCGGTTTGCTCTCTGGCAATCCACGTCAATACGAAACTTCGGGTGGTGCTTTTGTCTTTTGTGTAGACTTAAACGTCTGCAAATGGCTGGGAAATTAGAAGGTGTTGATATTGTGGCAGACTCGGCTGAAAATGTCCTCGTTGGTGTAGCAGATGTTTCGTTATTCGCACAAAACTTTGTGATTGCTGCTGAATCAATGGGCTATGGCATTTGCTATATTGGGGGTGTACGTAATAAGCCTGAGGAAATTAGCGAATTATTGAATCTACCAGATTATGTATTCCCATTGTTTGGTTTAACAATTGGCGTTCCTGCACGACGCAATGAAGTCAAACCTCGCTTACCAGTAGCTGCTGTCCTACATGAAAATGAGTACAATTGTGATAAATACGAGGAACTTTTACCAGCTTACAATGAAACAATGGAAGCTTATTACAATAGCCGCTCCTCCAATCGTAAAATTGATAACTGGACAAAGCAAATGGCTGATTTTTTAATTGAACAACGTCGTCCTTTTATCAATCGCTTCTTAGCACAGAAAGGTTTTAATTGGAAATAACTTTTTCTTTTGGAGTTACTATCGTATGATAATAACTCCACTTTTTTTATATTTTGAACCCTTTTTTATAGCTTATGTAGTATTTTTGTCTTGAATGGTCTGTTAAATTCAGGTACAAATTAAACGAAAAGACTCTTTCCTTTTCCTACCTTTTCATTAATATTAATAGAAGGACCCTATCTCGAAAGGAGTTATGCAAAAATGTCTTATGTTAATAAGCATCTTGCTCGTACCCTAGAACAACAACATAAGAGAAGCGTAAGAAGTTTATTTTTAAAAATACAAGACTTAAATAACGACTGTGTACTTTTAAGAAAGAGGCTAGAACAACATATTGATATCAAACAATACAAAGAAGCTATTGCCTACGTCGATCAATTCGTTTCCTATACAACCATTTTAAATTTAAAATTTGTCACGAATACGCAGAACCTAGAAGTGGTTGTGCTACACGCACTTTTATTGGAGTATATTATAGAAAGTGAAACATCGTTCTCTTTCGAATATGAAACGAATTTGTTACATGGTTATATTCAAGAGATACTGGCATTAAATGATCATGCCTCTACACTTTTTACAAATCATAAAGAAAAAATGCACCGTTACATTGAAACGCAAACTACATAAAAAAGACGATCAAGCCAACAAAATTCATTGTGCTGATCGTCTTTTGTTTATTGTAACCCTTTAATAATTAGCGAGCGTACTGGTAAAAACTGTTCTCCTGTTTCACCATACGTAATAACTACTTCGTCACCTTCTTGTAAATAAATCGCAAGAGGCTCCGTCTCTGCACTTACTGAATAGTTTTCACCATTATTCAGTAAAAACGATACAATGGTAAAGTCACCTAGGCGTTCCTTATAAACGCGTAGTACTGTTCCACTTGCATTTTTCTCTTCTGCATTCGAACTACCTTCAACCGTACTTCCTCCACGACTAAGCGCTGTTTTATATAATTTCAACGCCTCTTTTGGTGTTGTTGCATAGGCTGAGATTTCAGGATTTGCTGCGGAAACGATAAAATAATTTTGTAAGAAGCCATTCGCATCGAGCACTGCTGTTAACCAACTTGCTTCCCCGTAAAAGTTATACAATACAGGCATTTCTCCTGCCCACTTCTTCTCAATAAATTTCTTTTCAATAATTTGTAGATTTCCTTGTGAATCCATATATGAAGCATCTTGATTTCCTGTATAATATGTCGCTTCACCAGTTCGTGCATTCGTTAATGAATAGCCCAGCATTGAATCCACGCCCTCTTTTGGACTCGTGAAGTCTGTGAAATAGTACATTTCGCCTTCCTCATTAAATATCGGACTTACATTCGATTCAGTCCCTTCATCAGAAGGTAATTTGACATCTTTTTTGCCAAACATACTATTCCAGTAACCATGCACATATTTTCCGTAATAGCTATTTTGTAAACTTACTGTCTCAGGTGAAACAGCTCCATCAATAAATGCTGGAACATCTGCTAATTTCACAATTTCAGATTTACCTGTTAATGCATCTACAAGGACAATCCCTTGTACATCAAAGCCATTTCGAGCAGATATAAACTCCCCGTAGGAACGGATATAGTACGGTTTACCGTCATCATCGATTTCCAGCTGAACATCCCCATAGAAAATAAGGAAAGGATGTTGCAAGCGCATATGACGCTCCAAATTAGCATTTAAATAGGCAGAAGGAACATATTTCATTTCCTGTGCGATAAATTTTGGGTTATCCGCTGAGTCTGTCGCACTCATTGTAAAATAACCAGGTGTCGTTTTGCCGTTCATCCATTTAAAGAAACCTGAAAATTCAACAGGTGCAATATAAACATATTCACCATTTACCTTTTGGATTTGTAAGCGTCCTAGTTCATAATAGCTTGTATTCGGTACTTGGCCGAAAGCTTTTTTCATTTTATTGCGGACGAATTTTGGTGGAACACTCGCTGGCGTTTGTGTTTCATCAAACGGCTTGATTTCAACCTCTTCTTTCATTTCCGCGGATTTGAATTTATCGTTAGCATTCCATAGCGGTGCGGACAATACATACACGCCGACGAATAAGCTTGCTAAAAATAAACCACCTTTCACTTTTCTTTCAATACCACTTGCAAGAAATGCACCACTCAAAGTGAGTAGTATAATCACTGGCCAAAAGACAAGCCAGTTAACATCAATTTTTGTAACATATAGCGTAATACCTGATGCAATAAATCCTATAACAAAGACTCCGATAAAAAAGTAGCCAATTACTTTTTTCGATTGTCCATCTTCACGCTTTTTCGTTATTAACGGTGTTAATAATACACTCGCAATAATTGCAATGACTGCAGAAGCTATCAATAGCTTAGTCATTTCGTTCACCCTCTCCTCACTTACTGTCTTCTTATTTACGGTTACATACTAAAAAAGTTTCAAACATAAATTATACGGACACTTCTTCCCTTCTACTCTTCGGTAAAACAATTCTGAATAATACAGCTTAATGACGAATAAAGGATTTTAAGCATCGATAGAGAATTTCAAAGAAAAGGGGCTGAAAAATTTGGCGAAAAAATGGTTGTTAACGTGTATCATTGTGCTTGGTCTTTATTATATTTTTTTCTTCTCGCATATTGACCAAAATGTAAAACTGATATTCAAGGTCATACCGATGATTTTGATAATCTTTATGGCGATAACCCAAAAAGTACAATCGATTAAAAAATATCAACTATTCATTATTATAGGTCTAGTTTTTTGTATGATAGGAGACTACACATTACAATGGTTTCTTATTGGTCTTACAAGTTTCTTAATCGGTCATGTTTTTTATATCTTCGCCTTTTCAGGTACTAGTGAACAGCCAGTACCAACTTGGGCAAAAATCGGATTACTTCTATATGGTGCCGCAATGACTATCTGGATTGCCAGTACCGTATTTAAATCCGGAGAAACCGTACTTACTTTTGCAGTTCTTGCTTATATTTCTATCATTTTAACGATGGGCTGGACGGCTATTCGTACAGGTTCTCCCTTTGCTATTATTGGCGCTTTATTATTTATCGCATCCGATTCCTATTTAGCGATTAATAAGTTTATCATGCCATTACCTTTTGCGCATGAGGTTATTATGATGACCTATTATAGTGCGCAAATACTTATTGCATTGAGCATCCTTCAATATTCCGAAATCCGAAGTAAAGTGGTACAATGAAAGTGCCTGGCACTCAAACAATTCAGAATTGTTTGAGTGCCAGACACCTACAAAGGAGGCTGCATATACCTATGAAAGAACAAGTAATCGAGCGATTAATTCGCTACGCAAAAATCGATACACAATCCGACTTCACAAGTGAAACTACTCCTTCCACTCAAAAGCAATTTAATTTATTGCATGTATTGAAGGAAGAATTGGCTGCAATCGGCTTAACAGACATTACACTAGATGACAATGGCTATTTATTTGCAACACTTGAAGCAAATACAGATAAAGTAGTTCCCACAATTGGCTTTTTAGCGCATGTGGATACAGCTACAGACTTCACTGGTACAAATGTGAATCCTCAACGCATCGATCACTACGATGGCGGTGACATTCAATTAAACGAAAATTTAATCATGTCTCCAACTGAATTTCCTGAACTAAAAAATTATGTAGGCCAAACGCTAATTACAACAGATGGTACAACATTACTAGGTGCGGACGATAAAGCTGGCATCGCTGAAATAATGACTGCTATGGAATACTTAATAAATAACCCTGCTATTAAGCATGGTAAAATTCGTGTAGCTTTCACACCTGATGAAGAAATTGGCCGGGGCCCACATAAATTTGATGTTGCTGCATTCGGCGCTGACTATGCCTACACAATGGATGGCGGACCACTTGGTGAGCTACAATTTGAAAGCTTTAATGCTGCTGGCGTTAAAGTAACAACAAAAGGGACGAGTGTACACCCAGGTTCAGCGAAAAATAAAATGGTCAACTCTATCACGATGGCAATTGCCTTCCAAAATGAAATGCCTACAGATGCAGTACCTGAAAAAACAGAAGGTTATGAAGGCTTCATCCATTTAATGGACTTCAAAGGAGCTATTGAACATACAGAGCTTTCTTATATTGTACGTGACCATGATCGTCAAAAATTCGAAGAGAAAAAGCAATTAATGCGAGATGCTGCTGCCAAAATACAAGCACAGTTTGGCAAAGATGCACTGACAATTTCTATCGAAGATCAATACTATAATATGGGTGAAAAAATCGAGCCTGTAAAAGAAATTGTTGACATCGCCCGTCAAGCAATGGAAAAATTAGATATTACTCCGAATACATTACCGATTCGCGGTGGTACTGATGGTTCTCAACTTTCCTACATGGGTTTACCTACACCAAATATTTTTGCAGGTGGAGAAAACATGCACGGTAAATTCGAATATGTCTCTGGTGAAACAATGGAAAAAGCAACACAAGTTATTCTTGAAATCGTGCAACTATTTGAACAACAAGGCAAGTAAGTTTAACTTTACTTCGAGCAATAAGAAATATTAAAAAGGAAAGACTTTGTACAAAGTCTTTCAGATACTAAAATCCGCTTGGCTCCCATAGAGCAAGGCACGATAAGCACTGCTTACGCAATGTCGTGCATTTACTTTCTTAGGAGGCAACGCGGATTTTTACTTAACCTTCAGATATTACTTTTTCTGCCGAGATTAATGACTGAATTTTCAAACTACATAAAAGTTAAGGATGATGAATTATGAAAGAAATTGCATTAGGCATCTTAGCCTCACTTTTTTTTGCGGTGACATTTATTTTAAATCACGCGATGGAAATGCAAGGTGGTAGCTGGCTCTGGAGTGCATCACTTCGTTATTTTTTCATGTTGCCGTTTTTACTAGCTATTGTCTTTTATCGTAAAGGCTTTTCACCACTTACCAATGAAATGAAAAACAAACCAAGGGCTTGGCTTTTATGGAGCTTCATTGGATTTGTACTATTTTATGCACCACTTACATTTGCTGCAGCATTCGGCCCAGGTTGGCTCGTTTCGGGTACATGGCAATTTACAATCGTTGCTGGTGTCCTTTTAGCTCCACTTTTTGTATCAGTAATCGCTGGAAAAACAGTACGACAGAAAATCCCGTTAATTTCCTTACTTATTTCATGTGTGATTCTAGTTGGAATATTGCTTATTCAAGTACCACAGGCACAGTCTGCCCCAACTAAAAATCTACTGCTAGGGATTTTACCTGTAGTGATTGCTGCTTTTGCTTATCCACTCGGTAATCGAAAAATGATGGAAATATGCGGAGGACGTATTGATACATTTCAGCGTGTGCTTGGTATGACTATCGCTTCCATGCCTGCATGGATTATCATGGCGCTATATGCTGTTTTAACGGTTGGTCTACCTTCACTAAACCAAGTTCTACAATCATTACTAGTCGGGATTAGCTCTGGTGTCATTGCAACCATTCTATTTTTTATCGCAACAGACCGTGTGCGCGAACATCAAGGCAAACTAGCCGCTGTGGAAGCAACCCAATCAACCGAAATACTATTTGTCATTATTGGTGAGGTGCTACTACTTAACATTGCCTTTCCTGATCCAATTGCCCTTGCTGGACTTGGTATTATTATTGTCGGTATGTTGTTACATAGCTACTATACAATGGTACTTGAAAAAAAGAATGTGGCCCAACACACCTCCCCATCTGAACAGTCTTCATAACATATGAGGGTGCTGCTAAAAAATAAAAAGGACGGCTCATTCATCATAGGAATAAGCCGTCTAGAGATTTTACGTTCCCAAAAAATGAGGGGGGTTTTAGGAGCGCTTTATGAACTAGCAAACTTCTGGAGAAAAGTAGCTAAAGTTCACCCTCTCTACACTCGTTTTGTAGAGGAGGAATAATCTTTACATTGATAATGATAATCATTATCAATTAAATTGTCAACTATTATCTTTAAATTAACTTAAAAATTTTTCAAATAATTACAATGCCTTCTTAAGTGACCTTCTGTATTGCCACTGTTTTAGCTGAAAATGCAAAAAGCAACCGATACAAAAACCAGCAATAGCAACAGATGAAGCGATGGCTACCATTGTTGTCAATACATACCCTACTACATGCCAGTTAAAGAAAAACCCAACGAATCCTCCAGCTAAACATATGCTAGCAATACTAGAATTAAATTTTTGTTGTTGGCCGTCTTCAGGTATATAGGAAGCTGGTGCTTTTTTCAAAAACAGTTTTCCCAATCGGATAATGGGATTAAAATTACATAAAACACCAAGTAAATTAGCGACTAAAGGAATGACTAATATCCAAGCAAGCCCTGTTATCCATGTCACTATGACACTTAACAAAATGGTCCATTGATTGAGTCGTACAAGTGGTCTTGGAATTGCATATGGCAATGACATTTAAAAACCTACCTTTCAGATATGTTTAATGTATTTTACTGTATCGCATTCCATTTGTGAAGTAAAAATGATTAATTTATAATGGATGTTAATGATTGAAAAGAAAAGGTGATGACAGTGCCAGCTTTAACGATGGATCAAGTAAGACAACTGAATTCCTACAGTATTTATACAACAGAACCAAAACGAACATTATTTACATTAGCTGATATACATAAAGACTTTTACCATCCCGATTTTTTAAACCTTATGATGGGTATTACGGATGCGGCAACGGAAACCGCAGCTATTTCCCATTTTGCACGTCGCTATGGTATGTTTTTTGCAATGCAGCTATATATGCTTGCTGCCTATGATGAAGTATGGGATGGAAAGCCAATTGACATTCGTTTTGATGCGGCCAAGGAATTCAATAGCTTTACAGTTGCCATGTTTGTGAACCCTAATGATTGGCGTTACGTGGATGAAGATGAAAGACAATCTGTGATTGAAAAAATTTTATATGATGGGCATGTCATCGTTCAGCAATTGCGCAAAGTAACATCCATCTCTCCTTTAACCATTTGGGAAAATTTCTTTGGTTATCTACTTTGGCATTATCATCAACTGTTGTCTAACCCTGGCTTAGCAGACCAGGCAATGGAAGACATTGAGGCTTTAGAGAACCCTAAAACTTGGGCCCGTTTTTCACAAAAATCTTGGTGGGCTGACTATACTGGTGGTCAAAGCCCTACAAATTTAGTTAACGTTCCTGTCCGTAAATCTTGCTGTTTTTCAAAAGATATCCCTGGCTTACTTGCTTGTGGATTTTGCCCACTCAAGAAATAAAAAAAGCCTTTCCTCTCACACTTTGTGAAAGGAAGGCCTCCTTTTATTCCAAGCTATTTTTCATAAAGTACGAACCAGTCATTTTGTTCTTCATACATGGCAGTTCCCGTATATCCCGCTTTTAACAGTTGCTGCTGCAGGGCAGTATCTCCCATCAAAACAGCTTGTTTTTCAGTATAAACTGGTTGTTCCTGTTTTAAATCTTTATAGAAAATATATCGCAATTTATCAACATACTTAATCTTCAAGCCCTTTATGACAAGCCCTTGTGAAAATTTATCTTTTAGGCTCGGTATATTATACGGTTTAACCGTAGAGCAAACATAGTCGTAGCAATCCAAATCAATAGCGTTCATCACAACCGTTGCTAATGTTTTTTGTAATCCGTAGCCGCGATAATGTGGGGAAACATTGGATATCTCTTGATATAAAACACGATGGAACTGATCCTCTGGAATTCCGCAATCATAGCCAAGGTGATCGTTATCAATAGGTGGATTTAATAATGCTCGAAAGCCGATTAACTCATGCTCTACATATGCCCCAATCATCAAACCATTTCCTTGCAAAATGTACTCGAATTCTTCCGTCGTTAAAGGCTGTAAAATGCTTTGGTCTGGCAAAGTCTCGTAAACTTCTTGCTGTAACTTCTCAATCGCAGGTAAATGCTGAAGTTGTAATTTCGTAACATAAAAAGGCGTTTCTCCTAGCATTCCTTCATAAATTCTATCCATGTTAACGCCTCCTTAAGCTGTGACTATTGTTGAAAATTCACATAGTTCCTTAAGTACTGTTTCATCTACATCGACACCTAAGCCTGGTTTTTCTGTTAGACAAATGAACGGTACATCATAGTGTAAATTACCAATATCCTTCGAGAATTTAAGTGGACCTGTTAATTCTACACTAGTCATAATTTTTTTCGAGAATGCTACATGGAAACCAGCCGCTGAACCTACAGATGACTCAACCATTGAACCAATTTGACATTCGATACCTGCCATTTCCGCCATGACAGCTAATTTCATAGCAGGATAAATTCCACCGCATTTCATTAGTTTAATATTTACTTTATCTGCTGCACGCTTTAAAATGATTTCACGCATCTCACGTACGCCTCGAAGTCCCTCATCAATCATTAACGTGACATCAGATTTAGATTTAATTTCTACCATGCCGTCAATATCTTCACTATCAACAGGCTGTTCTAACCAATCAATATTTAAATCTTTTAGTAAACGTAAACCTTGTAAAGTTGTAGAGGCGTTACCCCATCCTTGGTTGACATCTACACGAATGGCAATCTCCTCGCCTACACGCTCACGTACCGCTTTAATACGAGCAACGTCACGTCTAACTTCCGTTCCTACCTTCATTTTAAATGATTGATAGCCCATTTCTACGCGTCTAGCTGCTTCATTTGCCATTTCTTCAGGAGTGCCAATACTTAACACGTGGGTAATCGGGAATTTCTCATGATAGCGACCGCCAAGTAACTGATATACTGGTACTTGAAGCGCTTTACCCGCAATATCAAAACATGCAATATCAATTGCCGCTTTAGCAGCAGGTACATCCTTTACGATGTGATTCATTTTATCGTGGAGTTTTTCAAAAGCCATTGGATTTTCTCCAATAATCGCAGGGACAAGTTGGTGTTTTAACACTGCATACGTACTTTCCCATGATTCGCCTGTTACATGCTCATCAGGTACCGCTTCACCATAACCAACAATGCCTGTATCTGTTGTTATTTTCAAAATGATAGAAGGCATTGTATCATAAGTAGCATAACTAATAATAAAAGGATCGATAAGTGGTAATTGGATTGCAAAAATTTCTACTTGTTGGATTTTCATTTTATATCATACTCCTGTAATTTTATAGTTGTCGTTAATATGTCGTTAATTGCTTAAAAAATATAGAAAAGGAACGATGCCTATGCCTACAAAAATAGCAATTATATGTTCTAAAGCTTTTATGAAACGTATACTTAGTATCGCACAAAACATAGAGAATATTCAATTAGAATTTTACCTTTACAATCAGCCTTCCGAAGCACCGTCATTATTAAAACAAATCAAACCATGTGATGCTCTTTTACTCGGGGGAACATTACCCTATTTACATGCCCAATCATCCCTCGAATCATTGCCGATTCCTTGGAATTATTTAAAGCAAGATGAGGTAACCATTGCGACGACTTTATTATCACTTATTGCAAATAAAGCAATTTCTTTACAAAGGGTATCTATCGATGTCATGCACCCTATCTTTGTCGATAAGGTTCTATCAGAGATAGAATATACCGGAACAAAACCATATGTTCACCCCATTTGCATTACTGAAACATCAAAACATATTTTGAAAAAACATGTCGCTCTTTGGGAAGCCAACCAAATTGATTATGTTATTACAAGCATTCATAGTGTATTTGATGAATTACAGCTACAGAACATTCCTGCAATGCGCATGTTAGATGCAAAAAGTTCCATTATCCAATGTCTTGAAGAAACGAAATCAAGATCACTGCTTACTAAATCCGAATCGGCAAAAGCAGTAGTAGGATTTTTAGCTGTTCCTGAAAATAACCAATGCGCAGACATTGTACAGCAAATTACAGCAGCGATACGTGCAACCTATAAGGAAATTACCCCTCATTATTATGAGCTTTATACAACAGCTGGACATTTACAAAATGCACTCGACATGGAAAATTTATCGCACCTAATGCAACAAATAAACACGCCCTTTAGGCTCGCCTTTGGCTATGGACACTCCATATATGAAGCTGCTGAAAATGCGACATATGCATTAAAATTTTCCAAACCATATGAAATTTATATTTTAGATGAACAAAAAAATCTTTTGGGCCCATTTCCAAAATCAGCAGGTAAACTCTCTTTAAAAACAAAAGATCCGTATATTTTACAAATGGCTAAACAGACAAGCTTAAGCCCGTTAAATATCTCGAAAATTATTCAATTTAGTAGAGAACGACAATCTTCACAATTTACAGCGCAAAATCTTTCAGAATACTTACAAGTTACTCGTCGGACTACTGAACGTATTATCAAAAAATTAGTTGACCACGGTTATGCGAACATTGTTGGTGAAGAAATGACCCATCAGCAGGGGCGACCACGTACAATTTACGAATTAAATTTTGCAACCTATTCTTAGAACTAACAAGCCCCATCACAACACTTTCCTTGGCGAACGAGCACCTCATCTCATGGTATACATCATGATTACAAAGTCTCTTCTTGCCAACAGTTAGCTGCGTGATGGGGCTTGCCCTCTTTGGCTTTACTAAGCAAAATTCTTCAGAGTATTCCCTCTATTTGAGCAAAACTCGTTTTAATTTAGTCTGCTACGACCATATTATTCATTTCATTTTCTTGCGCATCTTTTTTACGTTGGTTTGCCTCTTCAATTTCTTCTGGTGTCATCTTAACAATGGCAAATCCGACATAACCATAAATAATTGAAATAATTGGCACAACAAAGTTTAGTATTGCATAAGGTGCATATTCCATTGCGCTAACACCTAACGTTGCTAATATAAATACACCACAAGTATTCCATGGGAAGAATACGGATGTTAACGTTCCGCCATCTTCAAGCGCACGCGATAAATTTTTCGAATGCAAGCCGCGGTTTTGATATACGCCTGCAAACATACGAGAAGGTACAACAATCGAAATATACTGTTCTGAACATGTTGCATTTGTTGTAATACATGCGGCAATTGTTGAAGCAATAAGGCTGCCTGTAGATTTAGCAAATTTCACAACGACATCCATCAGTGCTTTTAACATGCCTGAATATTCTAACACCCCACCGAATGTCATGGCTACAATCGTCATTGAAACCGTATACATCATTGAATCTAAGCCACCACGATTAAAGAGCTCGTCCACCATTTCATTTCCTGTCGAAATAGCAAATCCTTCTTGTAATGCTTGAACAGCCATCGTTGGCGATCCACCTTGCACAAAAATTTGTAATAAGAATCCTGAAATAATCCCAATAATTAATGCTGGTATCGCAGGAACCTTTTTTGCCACCATGACAATAACGCCAACTGGGACAAGTAATAACCACGGAGAAATCACAAAGCTTTTTTCCATAACATCAAGCGTAGTCAGTATTTTTTCAGAATTCATGGCTACGTCAGCAAAACTTCTGCCCATAAACCCAAATGCGACAAGTGTAATGATTAATGCAGGTATTGTCGTATATAGCATATGTTTTATATGGTCGAACAAATCTGTATTTGTTAAGCCCGCTGCTAGATTTGTTGTATCCGATAAAGGTGACATTTTATCACCAAAATATGAACCTGAAATTACTGCTCCTGCAATCATCGGTGCAGGAATCCCCATACTTAAACCGATACCCATACCAGCAACACCGATTGTTGCCATTGTTGACCATGAGCTACCGATTGCTAGCGAAACGATTGAACATAATAGCAAGATCGTTACTAAAAACCAAGCTGGCGAAATTAACTTTAAGCCGTAAAAAATCATGGTAGCAACGACTCCACCACCAATCCATGCTCCAATTGTCAAACCTACTAAAATAATAATGACAATGGCTGGAAGTGCTAGACGAATACCTTTATACATCATTTCCTCTATTTCCATCCACTTAAAGCCGTGTTTTTTGGCAACAATTGCTGCCACAATTGTTCCTACAATAAGTGGCACGTGTGGACTTTGCTCTAACATAACTACTGTCACTAGCATTGTCGTTATCATTATTGCAAAAGTCAGGAGCGCCCAACTTGCACTAATATCCTTTTTCATTGTCCCATCCCCTTTTTTTGCACCCAATTATAAATTTGCATTTCATCAGTGCAAATATATTTTTACGATTTTTAGCTTAATATTCAAAAAATATAAAGTCAACGCAAAAATTTTATGCTTCTATAGCAATTCTGAATATTAAAGGGCAAAAAAACGCTTCCAAATAGCAATTACAAACCATTCAAAAACGCGTATTTTTATGCATTTCTTCCCAAAAAGCAAGGAAAAAGAGGCTCTATCCAACGTGTAGAGCTTGGATAGAACCTCTTTGAATTACCTATTAATGGATGGGCTTTTTTTCTAATACACACGCAAGAACTTTCGATGCGTCTATTAATGCACTTCGTTCAAAAGTCATTTTTGGATGATGCAGCCCAGGAACTAAATTAGCACCAATGCCAATCATTGTCGCTTTTAGTTCGGGTTTTTTGACTGTATAAAAATGAAAATCATCGCTTCCTGGTGTTGTAATTTCATCCGCCAAAAATTGCTCTCCGAGTGTTTCTAAAATAGCATTTTTAGCCATTTCAGCAGCAATTGGTGAAACCTCTGCACCAGGTGTGAAATCGACCCATTTCCAATTCATTTCAATTTCAAACTGCTGTTGTATTGATTTTAGTCCCGATTCAATGCGGCTTCGAAGTAATTCTAACTGATGATTATGCTGCGCCCGAATATCCATTGAAAAGCTAGCACTACCTGGAATAATATTCGTGCTACCACCATCCGCAATAATCTTAGTTAGTTTGGCAGAGTGTGGCTCGAATGGAGATAAATGAATGCTATTTAACATTAATTGTATTGCCATAATGACATCAATCGCATTTTTACCTTGATGCGGTCTTGCACCATGGGCATCAATACCATGTATTGTTCCATCTAAAAAATAGGCAGCACCATGGTGGATAGCAGGTGAAACCTTTCCTAAAGGCAACTCTTCAATCGGTCTCAAGTGAACACCAAATAAATGCGAAACATCGTCAACTGCTCCACGGTCAAATGCTGCACAAGCACCATTTCCCACTTCTTCAGCAGGTTGGAATATAAATCTGACGCGATGTTGCAGCGGTCGATCTTTAAGCAATAATAGCGCTCCTAGTACCATTGTAATATTAGCATCATGACCACAGGAGTGATTCGCTTGCCATTTACCATCTACTTCTTGCCATAACGCATCAATATCTGCACGAACTGCTACAATCTCATCGCCTGTACCAATTTCAGCGATTAACCCTGGCACATCACCTAATAAACGGTAAGATACGTTTAAGTCATCTAAAATAGATGCAATTTTCTTAGTTGTTTCATACTCCTTCCAACTTACTTCTGGATAATTATGAAAATGTTCAAACCATTGATACATTGATTCTTCTAACATTGCTGCACTTGTCATAACCACACCTCGATATACCTTTTTTTCTCCCCCATTATACATGAAAGCTTTTTAGAAAAGTATATATGAAATTAGTACTATATCCATTTTAAAATCATATAACTTCATAATAAAACGCTTCAACACTTCTTACTATTTTATGTAAACTTCATAAAAAGGTGACTGTACTATACTTTTATGCAATAGTAAAAGGCTGTGTTAAAAGTAGTCGTTCCACTTTTAGCACAGCCTTTTTGAAAATGCGTTATAAACTTGAAAAAAAACCTTCTGGATATTCTTCATATTGGAGTTGATTTGTTTGCTCCTCAATATTTTGGTTTGATGTCAGGAATTCTGCCTCTTGATCCATCAAATACGTTTCAAATTTCGAGTTTAATAATTGTTCCATTCCTCGTCACCTTCCTTTGTTAATTGAATTTTCTGATAATTTTATTATATACTAACTTTTTATTAAAAATCAATAAATAATACTCATTATGCATAATATATATCGATTTCATCTCTTTTTGATATAAGATATACTTAAAATAAATTCGAATAAACAGCAATGGTCATCCCTCTCCATTTTTCCATATCAAAAAAGCATCCAAGTGACTACTTTACTTGGATGCTCTTACGATTTCCTTAAGCTGTTACGCTTTTATTATCATTGTCCATACCGTTACCGCCATACTTATGCTGTGTTAAAATTTGAATCACTACAAGCACAATAAAGATTGCGAGACCTGCCCAGTCAGAGAATTTTTCAGGATAGATGAGCAATAATCCAGCTACGATGGCAATCAGACGTTCAAACCACAACACTTTACGATACCAATAGCCAATTACGCCAGCACCAATTGCAACCATTCCCGTAACAGCCGTAAAGACTACCCATAATATTTGCGGTATCGTTGTATCAATCATTAATAAAGCTGGTGAGAAAACAATCATATACGGAATAATAAATGCTGCAATGGCAAGTTTTGCAGAGTTTACACCAGTCTTAATTGGATCGCCACCTGATATTCCAGAAGCAGCAAATGCAGCAAGTGCTACTGGCGGTGTAATATCGGCAATAATACCAAAATAGAACACAAAGAAGTGCGCCGATAATAAGACAACAACTGGCACTAATTCTTGTGGTGTATTAGGCGATAATAATGCCACAATCGCTGGTGCTGCAATGGTTGATGTAATAACATAGTTTGCCGTTGTTGGAGCACCCATTCCTAAAATTAGTGAAGCAATCATAACGAAAACAAGTGTTAAAATAATACTTCCTCCAGCTAAAGCTACTAAACTATTAGCTAAACTTAAGCCTAAACCTGTTTTAACCACTACCCCTACAATAATACCAGCGCAAGCTGTTGCCGCAACTACACCAAGTGCTGTACGAGCTCCTTCAACTAGTGCATCGATAATATCTTTCGGCTTTAAGCGTGTATCTTTGTTAAACATCGCGACTGCAATGGATATTAAAATCCCATACAGTGCAGCATGCATAACAGGCGTACCTGTTAGCATCAGTATAATAATAGAAACAATTGGTAGTAACAGGTAAATCTTCTTAAATACCTCTTTACGATTTGGCATTTGATCATCACGTAAGCCTTTTAAGCCGACACGCTTCGCTTCAAAATGCGTCATAATCCAAATACCTGTAAAATACAGCAACGCAGGAATAGCAGCTGCTTTTGCAATATCCCAATATGTAATTCCACGTCCAATGAACTCCACCATTAGAAATGCCGCAGCACCCATAATTGGAGGCATTAACTGCCCGCCAGTAGAAGCAGCCGCTTCAACTGCACCAGCAAATTCTTTACGGTATCCTAGCTTTTTCATCATCGGAATCGTGTATGAACCAGATGTGACTACATTGGCAACAGAGCTTCCTGAAATCATACCTTGTAGAGCACTTGAAAAGACAGCTACTTTTGCTGGCCCACCAATTAATTTTCCAGCGAATGCTACAGCCAGATCATTAAAATATTGCCCAACTCCTGTTTTTACAAGAAATGCCCCGAATAATAAGAATACAAAGATAAATGTAGCCGATACACTAATCGGTGTTCCTAAAATACCATCTGTCGTATAAAACATCAGATTCACAATACTTTCAAAATCCTGACCTCTATGCGCCATAAAGGCTGGGAAATAAGGACCGAAATAGGCATAAATTAAAAAACATACTGCGATAATCGTTATCGGTAAACCTACCGCTCGACGTGCAGCCTCAAGCACAAGAAAAACAGCTATTAAACCGACTATAAAATCCAACTGTGTAATGGTCCCATTGCGATTAACAAGTTCTGTATAATTCAATGCCCAATATGAACCGACTACTACCGATAATAACGATAAAATATAATCAAACCATGCAATTTTATGCTTTGGCGCCTTTCTACGGGCTGGAAATAATAAGAAAATCAGAGCTAAACCAAACCCTAAGTGAATCGTCCGTTGAATGGGTGCTGTAAATTGCCCAAAAATCGCTGTATACAATTGAAACAATGAAAATGCCAATAATCCAAAGAAGATTATATGTTTCATAATGCCTGATATCGTTCGCACATTGGATTCGATATCGTATTTTTCAAGTATCGCTTGTTGCGCTTCAGCGGATATTTGTTCAAATTCTTCTTTTACCTCGGTGTTACGTTCATGCTGTTTTGTCATTTCATCCTAACTCCTTTCCATCGTTCATAAAGCGATAATCGCTTCACCTCAAATAAATAGGACTTACCCCTTTGCAAATCTTTTTTTAAATCGTATTCTTGTTCCTTGTAAACAAACACAAGGTCTAAGTCTAAATCCCCGATATAAATTGTGAAGTTTTCAATGACTTCCTTGTCAAATCGCAAAAAATATTTACCATCTCGTTGTGTTAACGTTTGATTTTCCTCAGCGTAGCCAGGCATCCCAATTGCTAAGTCTTCATACTCCATTCCAATCATTTGAATACGCTGTTCTTCTATACAACGATAATATTCCAGTACATCTGATTTATGGATAGAGTGTGTGTACCTTATACGAAAATCCTCATCAGATGTTAGTGGAATATAATGTACGATTGGATCGTCTACCCTTGTTTCTGTAAATGCGAATACCTTTTGAAGAGGAAGAAAAATAATGATGCCGAGGCATATACAACATACGGCTATTACCAAACCTATTCTCCTCTTTCGCATCACATCTGTTCCCCCACTTTAAAAACTATTCGCTATTTTGCTAGCATCTTTATGTAACAAAAAGGGGCCCGAAGCTTTACGCAATCCGAGCCCCTTTCATGTTTAAGAAAATATAAAAAACCATTATCAATGTCCAAAAATCACCTTGTTAAACCACGAGCAAATGTTCGTTTTTCAATAGCTTGGAACATGTAAAGCGATGTTGTCCTATTTATTTTCATCAAAGTATTTTTGAGCACCTGGATGAATATCAATACTGATACCATCTAAAGCTGTTTCAGCTTTAATAAATGCACCTTTAGCATGTGAAATTTTGTCTGTATTACTATAAATCGCTTTTGTCATAGCATATACAACATCTTCTGGTAAATCCTTATTCACTGCTAACATCGCAAGAACAGAAACAGTCTCTGTATCATTCGCAATACCGTAAGTACCAGCTTTTACTGTATCTTTTGCATAGTAAGGATATTTGGCAATAAGCTCATCTGCTTTACCAGCATCTACACCGATAATATTAACTTTTGTCGTCGCATTTAATGCCTCTACAGCCCCTGTTGGTGTACCAGCAGTAATAAATGCCGCATCAATTTGGCCTGATTGAAGACCATCAGTAGACTCACCAAAATCAAGATTTTGCGCTTTAATGTCATCCATTGTTAAACCATGAATTTCAAGTAATTGTTCAGCATTGGCATAAGTCCCAGAACCCGGAGCCCCTACAGAAACTTTTTTCCCTTTTAAATCTGCATATGTTTTAATACCAGAAGCTTCAGTTGTTACTAATTGAACAGTCTCTGGGTAAAGTGCACCTAATGCCGCAATCGTATCAATTTTTTTACCTTCAAACATGAATTTACCTTCAGTTGCGTAATAAGCGATATCTGTTTGCACAAACGCAATCTCACCTTTACCTTCTTGCAAGGCAGTCATATTTGCTGCAGAGGCTTGTGAAACTTCTGCTGTCGTTTTAATACCTGTTTCTGTTGTAATTAAATCAGCAAATGTACCACCTAATGCATAGTAAGTACCTTGCGTTCCACCTGTTAATAAACTTAAAAATTTTGGCTTTTCAGAGCTAGCTGTATCACCATTCCCATTTTCCTTATCCGAACCTGTACTACTATCAGATCCACATGCCGCTAAAATTAATAGCGCAATGGCACTTAATAGCATGAATAATCTAAATTGCTTTTTCTTCATATTAACCTTCCCCCTTTGGTTATAATTAAGAATCAATTTAAAATTATCAAATTTAGTATAATTATGTCAACCTATTTATAGTAAATTCAGATAATTATAATTATACAAAATGACATAAATACGAACAACACCCAATTATAATACGCTGTTATTTACCCTTCTTTTTTCTCTAATAAACTAAAAAATACTCTACTACAATAAAATATACTAGTGTAGAAATGTATACATATTGTATAAAAATATACTCCTTGCTAGCTATTTATTTTTATTACATGGAAAATAGGATGAAACTCACAACCAACTACACAACGTAGTGGTGGAGGATGCATAAGCCCCGCCCGTCTATGCGAGCAGCCTGTAACGCAAAAAACCCCCCCACAATACGTAGTGGTAGGGTGTTTCAACTTTATGTTAACAAATTAGCCAACTAACTTCCTGACTGGATTGCTCCACATGCAATTCTTGCACCTGAATTACCAGCAGGGTCTGTTTTATAATCGTCTGCTGCTTCATGGATAACTAATGAAGTACCTTCTCCATCCATTAAGGAATTTTCAGCATTCTTTTGTAATGTTACACCTTCAGCTAAGAAATTTAAATCTACCGTCCCATCTTCACCAACTTCTAAATTTGGTAAATCACCTAAATGATAACCGTTAGGATTTAATTTTCCATGCTCCTTATTTGTTGGATTAAAATGCGAACCTGCCGATTCAAACTTAGGTGCTTCACACTTCGCTACTGAATGGATATGAATACCATGTGTGCCCGCTGGTAAACCACTTAATGCTAAAGTTACTTTAACCCCATTGTCTTCTTCCTCAAAAAAAGCATTCCCATAGCTCTCATTATTTGAACCAATTACTTTTGCAGTTGCCGTTAAAGACGAATTGGCATTAGAGTTAACGGCTACTTTTTCATCTTTCTTATCAAAAAGATTGCACCCTCCGACAAAGACAGTCAAAGAAATAATTAATATAGATATTTTTTTCATGTTATTACCTCCTCTATTTCTGATGGTACCCATCTCTACCAATAGTTATGCAATACATACCGGTGTTTTCTCATCACACCATCAAAAGGTAATATCATGAAAACTGCTTGTAACAGTAATTAATGGCTATAGTCTTTATATTGAGCGTATTCGATTGACCCCAATCAATCGAATACTTACTATGCCGTTGATGGCCAAGCATAGTAAGCCGTAACCCTATGCTTACATTTGTACTGTTTAGCAGGGGGCACCACTTGCGTTTCCATCAGTTAGTAGTGAAACCTTGTTATCGGTGCAAACTACAACAACAAAGAGGCTGGGACAAAAGAGAAAAAGTGTTAGATTGATGGCAGGAACTGACCCCAATAGGTATAGACAAATAAAAAAAGCATCTTCGATTGAAATTCGGGTATAGATACTTAAATTTCAATTTGGAGGTGTTTTTTCTATGGGAACAAGAGTGAGTTATCCCTATGAAGTAAAAATGAAAGCGATTAAGATGCGATTAGCGGGTGTACCTGTCAAACAGATTCTATTGGAATTAAATATACGCCATAAAACACAGGTCGAAACATGGGTGCGTTGGTATAGAAATGGTGAAGTCAATCGTTTGAAACAACCTGTAGGCAAACAATATATCTTTAATAAGGGTCCTGAACCGGACAATGAACAAACGAAATTAGCATTGGAAAACCGTTATTTAAAGCAACAAATTGAGGTGCTAAAAAAGTACGCAGAGTTGGAGAGGAAGTGGTTGGAGAAGTAGCAGTACAGTTAGTTGCGTCACTAAGAAGCATGATGTCTGTAAAGGACATTTGTAAACACTTTGGGATTGCACGATCTACCTACTATCGTTGGAAACAGGCATCAACCGATGCAAGGTCTCGTCAAGCAATAGAGAGACGTATCGGTGAACTCTGTCGAGCAAATAAATTTCGCTATGGCTACAGAAAAATTACAGCACTCTTACGTCAAGAAATGTGCGTCAATCATAAAGTGGTTCAACGTATCATGCAAAAATATGGTTGGCAATGTCGCGTGAAAGTGAAAAAACGGAAACGAACAGGACAACCTTATGCAATCGCAGCAAATTTATTAAATCGCGATTTTGAAGCCACCGCACCGTTACAGAAGCTCGTAACTGATATTACTTACTTGCCATTTGGTCAAAAACAGTTGTATCTTTCAAGTATTCAAGATTTATATAATGGTGAAATTATTGCCTATTCGATTGGAGACTGCCAAGATACTGATTTTGTGCTGGATACATTAGCTCAACTTCATCATTTGCCCGAAGGGTGTACGTTGCACAGTGACCAAGGGGCGGTATACACATCGTATGATTATCAACAGGCCGTAAAAGCAAAAGGCATTACCATGAGCATGTCCCGTAAAGGTACGCCCGCTGATAATGCCCCAATCGAATCGTTTCATTCTGTGTTAAAGTCTGAAACATTCTACTTAGACAATTTGAACAGTACTACGACGGCCATCGTAGAACAAACTGTCAAAGACTATATAAACTATTATAACAATAACCGAATTCAAACGAAACTAAACAACCAGTCGCCGGTTCAATACCGACAACTGGTTGGGTAATGCTTTTTTGATTACTGTCTTATATATCGGGGTCAGTCCCGCAATCAATCTAACACTTTTTTGCAGCGCCGTTGTTGTCCGCTTCGGCGGTTCTTTCCGCGGGCACACACGTAAGCCGCAACCCTCGCTGTCCCGCAACACTTCTAATTTTTTATTTATTGCAAAAGCAAGAATAGCTAAGTGTGCTAAGTCTCCATATAGCAAAAATTTATGAACACCTTTCCTCTGTACCTTAAATTATTTTAGTTTTGTCCCAGCCTCCTTTTCTATTATGATTGAATAACACCACATGCAATTCTTCCGCCTGATTCACCAGTAGGGTCTGTCATATGGTCGTCCTCGTTTTCATGAATAACAAGCGCAGTACCTTCCCCATCCATCAAAGAGTGTTCAGCATCTTTTTGTAACGTTACACCTTCTGCCAAGACACTCATAGTTGCAGTACCGTCCTCCGCTACCTCTAAATTCGGTAAATCCCCGAGATGATGGCCATGCGGATTATCCTTGCCATGCTCTTTCTGCGTTGGATTGAAATGCCCTCCTGCAGTACCGAAATCCGGCCCTTCGCATTTCCCTACTTCATGTATATGCATACCATGTTTTCCAGCAGGTAAACCACTTACCGTAACGGTTACTTTCACACCATCAGCCTGTTCTTCAAATTTGGCTTCTCCTAAACTTTTATTATCCGAACTCATTACTTTCGCAGTGGCAGTTAAAGCAACCGAGCTATCTGATACTGATTGTTGTTCCGCTTTCTCATCCTTATCAGCGCAGCCCACCAAAAAAACACCTAAAGAAATAATAAATAAAGTTGTCAATTTCATTTTATTACCGTTGCCAAAAATCTATAAATATCTATAAATCTTGTTTAATTCCCTGTTCAACAAGTCCGATTTCGATCGCTACAAGTAACCCATCTACTTTCGTTTGATATAACTCTCCGAGGGCGTAAATTCGGATACAACGCATCCTACATATTAGCGTTATCTTGTTGGTGATATTATGCTAATTTATATTTGGCAAGATTAATACTTGCATTTAAATCCCTATCAATACATAAGCCACAACTACAACTATAAACTCGATCTTTGAGTTTTAAGTCTTTGTTAATCTCCCCACAGTGACTGCAAGTTTTGGATGATGGATAAAATCTATCTGCTACTACGAACTCAATTCCTCTAAATTTACACTTATATTCAAGTTGTCGTTTGGTGAAGATAATTAGTCCGTATATTGTCAATCTTCTGTGGACTAGTCGTATCCGATTTTCAAGTTTTATAATATTTTTAGTTTTGACATACTCCTTTCCTTTTTTATTTTGTTTATATTTTCTAGTTACTTGTCTTTGTAGTCTTTTTAAGCTCTTTTCATTTTTTCTAACTACATAAGATTTTTTTTCCTAAGAACTGTATCGGCTAAAAATTCGCCTCCATTTTTATAATTTTCTTCTTGTTTTGCAAGTGTCCAATTATAGATAAATCTTGCTGTTCCTACTGATTGCCACAACTTTTGTTCTTGCGATTCACTTGGGTACAATCTAACTTTCTTTGCCAGTATCATTCTCTAGCAACTCTCTTTTGAACTGTTTTGCCTATCTTATTTGCAACAATGAGATTACACTGCAACAACTATAAAATTAACTATTTTTGTATAGATTCATTTAAACTATATCATCCTCCTTTTTTTATAGTTTATCATTTATCAGAATACTCTCGCAACTCATAACTAGGTATTTATCCTCATTACAAATAAAGGGATTTCTCAGAAAAATACTGAGAAATCCCTATGTTGTATTAATTTAAAATTTTTACCGTAACTGTTCGAACACCCCAATTACGAGCTTGTCCATCAGAAGGAATAAATACATCAATTTTATTTCCTTTTATCGCACCACCAGTATCAGCAGCTATCGCTTCGCCATAACCTTCTACCCACACCTTCGTTCCAAGGGGAATAACACGTGGATCAACAGCAATCACCTTTAAATTTGGATTTGAGCGTATGTCTGTCCCGTTTGCTGTAATACCTGAACAACCTTTACAATATGCTGTATAAGCTGTTGCACGCATTGTATATGTCTGACCATTTTGACTCGCTGGAGCACTTGCTGTTGTTGTCGCTTGTTTTGTTGTGGCCGTTTTTGTTGTAGCTTGTTTTGTTGCAGGCTTCTGTGCAATGGTTTTTGCTGTTTTTGGCTTTGCTGCTGAAGCTTTAACAGCTAACGTTTCACCAACTAAAATTAAATCTGATGTGAGGTTATTCCATTCTTTTAAATCGTCCACCTTAACATTATGAACTTTAGCAAGACTGAATAATGTATCACCGGCCTCAATAAGGTGGGTGTCATCTGTCTTTTCTTCCTCCAGTATTTTTTCCATACTCAAGGTCTGATCAGGATTAATCCATATCGAATCAAATTCGTCTAACTGTTGCAACTCGGCTAAACTCAAATTATAAATAGGTGAGATGCCCCAAAGTATGTTGCTCGTCTGACCAGTATATACTCCCTTAGCAGAAGTGGTACTCCCGAACATCCCCATACCAAGAGTCAATGCTACAGCTAATGCTATTGCCTTTTTCTTCATAATAAGTAATACCTCCAGTTGTTTTATATTTCTGCAATCTGTTGCTAGCACACTAGAGAATTAGGCTCTTAAGTATACAAGCATTATTGTAGAATGCATCCAAATATCACAGGACTTGGACCTGATATTACAAATTATTACTATTTAATCAGTAAAATATACAATTTCAATCAATTTTTTCTCCAATTAAACAATTATATGGAAAATTAAGATCAAATCTCTACAATCTATTTGCATATTTTATATAATGGAAATACAGTTTTTATAGCCGATAAAGTAGGAAAGGAGATGCCTTGAACTCGATTTTATAAAGTGAACTTTGTTAATGGGTTAAACCAAACAGTAATCGAATGGGGATTCACACTGCTCTAGTTGCTGTAGAAAAAATGTGTTTAGCAAGTGAATCACTCTGTATACTTATTGCGTTTCCTCTGTTAATGTAAAATAAAGTTTTATTAACCTAATAATTACAATTTAAATACTATATGTAATACCTAAAATACAAATAGTTAGGTCATATACTAATTTGAAAGTTGGTGTCCTACTGTGATTCGAGTAATAATTGCAGATGATGAACCGTTAGCTCTTTTAAACATGGAAAAAAAGTTGAAAGAATTTGATTCAGTAGAGGTTGTTAAAGCTTTTTCAACAATTAAAGATTTGCTTGATGAGGCACCTACATTGGACTATCATGTCGCTTTTTTAGATGTTGAAATGCCAGGAATGGACGGTTTGCAAATTGCTCAAATATTAAAGGAGTGGAAGAAAAATGTCTGTATTGTTTTTGTGACAGCGTATCGAGATTATGCTGTACAGGCATTTGAAATTAATTCCTTAGACTATTTACTAAAGCCTATTTCTAAATCTCGACTTGAGATGACTATCAATAGGATACATGAACTATTCCAATTAGAAATAGCCCCCCCTACTCGAGTGCAACAGAATGAGTACTCCCTTAGTATCCAGTGCTTAGGCGGATTCACTGTTTTACATAATAAGAACATCGTGCATTGGCGAACTGTTAAAACAAAAGAATTATTTGCCTTTCTTTTATCTAATCTCAACAGCCATGTGCCTAGAGATACAATCATCGAAGCATTATGGGCTGAAACTGAATACAAAAAGGCAAGAGTGCAACTTCATACAACAGTTTCTTATCTACGTACGACTCTCTCAGCTTTAGGGTACTTTAACGTTTTACAATATGTAAACGGCTGTTATATTTTACAGCTAGAGAATTTTCAATCTGATGTCTTAGAATTAGAGCACCTGTTAAAGCACAAAGAGGAATTCGGGGAGCTAGATATAGAAAGAGCGGAGGCATTTATTCAAAACTCTCATGGAGAATACATGGCTACATTAGATTACTCTTGGATTCATAGTAAGTCGAATTTCATTCATAACCAAATTACGCTTTTACTAAATTATTTAGTTGAGCATTACAAGGCAACAAACAATGTAGAAAAAATGGAGCGTACTTTACTAGTGATGCTGGACTACAATCCTTATTCAGATAAAATCATCCAAGAGCTTCTTCAACTCTATATTGAAGAAGATAATCGTGCTAATGCAGTAAAAGTTTACAAAGACTTTAAGAAGACCTTGTTTACTGACCTAGATATTTCACCTAATCAAGAGACCATAGAATTATACGCAACAATAGCGCAAGAGTAAAAATGTAGCTGCCTCCTAAGAGACAGCTACATTTTTTGGTTGTTGAAGGTAATTAACTACTAATTCGAGAGAAATCCTCCACCACACGTATACAGTTTCTACCTGATTGTTTTGCCTCATACAATGCCTGATCAGCAATAGCTATTAACTGATTCGGGTCACAAATCGAAGAAGAAAAAACTGTAACACCTGCCGACAAGGTAACTGGACGACCACTAGGATTTTCAGCTTGCGCTTGTTTAACTCGCAATTCCTCTGCTAATTTAACGGCGTCTTCAATTGCCGTATAAGGCAAAATAATTAAAAACTCCTCTCCTCCATATCTAAAACAGCTTCCCTGAACGCTTTCCTTCATTTTGTTTGCAAAAGCTTTTAAAACCTCATCCCCCACTGTATGCCCATATGTATCATTGACACTTTTGAATTCATCTAAATCGATTAAAATAATGGCATGTGGCACTTTCTCTGCAATTAAATTACTTAATACTTGATCCATGCTTCGGCGATTCGGAATACCTGTTAAAGAATCTAATTTCAACTGGTCAGTCAATTCCTTAATTTTATTTTGTGAATCAGCTTTTACCTTTAACATGGCATCTTTCAAGTTGCTCGCCTCAGCATACCAGTCATTCACTAATTTTAAATCGTTAATTCCACAGCCCTCTTGTCCACTTTTAACAATATCTTGTAGAGGTCGAATAATTTTCAACACAAACCACAGTACCAATATGAAAACGATTGCTACTATTAACAATAAAGGAAGAAGTATTTTTTTGAAAAACACACTAACAGAGACAACACTTTCTTTTTGTAACTGACTTACTGCCTGTTCAAGCCTATCCTTAACTAAAAATTCTGTTTGTGAGTTTTGTAATGACTCTTGTACATAGATTTCAGCTATATCAGAAACTTCCTCTATAAAAGCTTCCTGTAAAGCATGGTTAGGCTGTGTTAGCATTTCACTGTAACTTTTATAACTAATCCAAATACTGATACTTGATGTAACGAGTACAACAATTATTATCATACTAACAATGACAAACGATAAATTTAACTTAAATTTCTCCACAATAGATCATTTCTCCCATTGAGATGATATTTTGCTAAAGCTATATATAATAAGTTCAATTCTCATATTAAAAGTTTTTATTTCATCATCATACGTCATACCTCTTAAAAAATACTTAACAACTAATCGTTTTAACCTCTGTAACTCAAAACACAATTACTCAAAAAGAACTAATAATGTGTGAAAATCTTCAATTTATATACATAAAGTTTTCTTTAGAGCGAAATGCATATTTTCTTTTTCTTTATTTCATGGCATGGTAAAACAATACAATCTAATATTTTAACTTACAGGAGGCTTTATATTGGCGTTGAGAAAACCTATCGTAAGACATTTGCTAGTTATTTTAATCATTTTTATCGTCTTAACGATTTTCCGTCTACTCTGGCTAGCATATTTTACACCTTCTAATAATCAACCACTTGCACAAGCAGGTGTTTTAGATATGCGCCAGCAAACTTTAACAGAAGATGAGATCTATCAAATCAATGGTGAATGGCTCTATTATCCTGAAGTGTTGTTAAAAACACCTAACAGCAATGAGACAAGCAGTTCCATCGAACAAACTGTCCGTAAAATTCCTATGCAAAGGGGTTCAGCGACAAAACAACATTTTGGTACATATCGTGTAAAAATCTTATTAAGTGCTAATGCCCATTCAAATCACCGTTATGCTATCCGAGTTCCTGCCATTTCTACTGCATCAGCGCTATATATTAACGGGAAACTTGCGGGGCAGTCTGGAGTAGTGTCATCAAATCCTAGCACCCATAAAGGACAGGCCGCACCTTACACCATATATTTCACTGCAGAGCAGTCTGAAATCGACGTCATTTTACATGTATCCAATTTTGATACTCCCTCCAATATGGTTATAGATAAACGTCTTTCATTTAGCTCTGCGTCAGCCATGATGCACCATCAGTTCATTACACAATTATCACTTGTAGCTATTTCGATGTTGCTTATTTTATTTGCGTTATTTAGCATTCTTGTCTTTCTCTTTATTTACCGCAATAAAAAAGTGTTGCTGTTCACTGTCGGCTTTCTTTTACCTTTAGCTGACGAACTTATTACTTATGATCGTTCAATACTTGATTGGTTACATTTGGATTATGTATGGTCGTTAAAGCTATCCAATCTTATTTATCTTGGTGCTTCCTATTTCTTTGTACAGTTTATTCGTGTCTTATTAGTGCGCTATCAACAAGCAAAATATTTCCGATGGTTTACAACATTGTATGCCTTAGGCGCGCTACTTATTATACTCTTACCTATTCAATGGCTACACACAGCTAACTTAGCCTTCTTTATGCTTTATGTCGTGTCATTTTTATATGTTGTTGTACTGGCCTTAAAAGAGTATATAGGAAATCAAGAAAGTTCAGCTTTTATTGCATTTACAGCTATTGGCACAACAAACGGAATTATATGGGGCCTTATAAAAATGTCTTTTGTATTAGACATCCCGTTTTATCCATTTGACTATTTAATGATTGCACTGGGCTTTGCAGGTTATTGGTTTAAACGCTTTTATGAAAATCAACAACAGATTAATCTGCTTGTTGCCAAATTACAAAAAGATGGGGAAATGAAAGATGAGTTTTTATTAAGCAATGCACAAAAGCTTTGGGACCCTATGAATAAAATGATTACTTTAGGACAAACAATTTATGATAATCCAAACAATTGTTTTGTTATGGAAGACAAGCAGAATTTAAAATATTTAATTGATATAGGACGCAGTATGTCCTTTACGCTCAATGACATCGTGGATTATACACGATTAAAAGATAATAATTTACACCTTCATAAAAAGAATGTCCGCATTCAAGGCGTGGTGTCTGGCGTATTTGATATGCTACGTTTTATTGCTGTGGGAAAACAAATTCAAATGACATCTTCTATTGCAAGAGACTTCCCTCTTGTGCTAGCCGATGAAAAACGGCTTATTCAAATTCTGTTTAATCTGCTACACAGCTCTATTAAAAATACGAACGCTAGTTCAATCGAAATTAGCGCAACAATAGAAAGAAAGATGGCTGTAATTTATATCAAACTGACAGAGTCTGGAACGAACAATCCTGATATTAATCTTCACGAACATCTCTTTTCTTCTGACAAAGGACTTTCAGATAATGAAGAAATTCATCTTAGTTTTTTGATTTCTAAGCAACTAATTGAATTACACGGAGGTTCATTACTTAATAAAGGAGCAGATTTGCTTTTTACTATACCTATTGTAGATGTCATGGAAGAGATAGAACAATTGGATGATGAGCGAACAGAGGATATTCATTTACAGGAGAATAACACGCAGTTAAAAGCTTCCGCTACTGAAAAACAGTTTAAAATTTTAATGGTCGATGATGACCCTGTAAACTTAACAATGATGCGAAGTCTATTCTCTGCTACAGAATATAATATTACAACCATTACAAGTAGTGAAAAGGCACTGGATTTATTGCGTTTACAAAGATGGGATTTAGTCATTATTGATGCAATGCTCCCTTATATTTCTGGATATGCCTTAATTGAAAACATTCGACAGCATTATACCTTGCTAGAGCTACCAATTTTATTGTTAACTGCTCGAAATAATCCTGAAGATGTGTATACTGGGTTTGCACATGGGGCCAATGATTATGTAACGAAACCCATTAATTCTTTGGAATTAAAAGTACGCTGTCGTGCGTTAATTGATTTAAAATATAGCATCAATCAGCAGCTACATTTGGAAACTGCTTGGCTTCAAGCACAAATACAGCCTCATTTTTTATATAATACACTTAATACAATTGCTTCACTGAGTACAATTGATCCAGATCGAATGATTGACTTAATGCATCAATTCGGAAAATATCTCCACGCAAGCTTCGATGTAAAGAACCTGCAACGAGTTGTACCTCTGCGTCATGAACTCGAACTCGTCCGTTCATATCTTTATATCGAACAGCAACGTTTTGGGGAATTATTACAAATTGATTGGGATATTGATGAACAAATTGATGTTGAGATTCCCCCAATTTCTTTGCAAACGCTTGTAGAAAATGCATTACGACATGGTGTATTAAAACAAAAAGGTGGCGGCACTGTTTGTATTCGAATTAAAGAGCTTGCCGATTATGTGACCGTCAGTGTAATTGACAACGGTATTGGTATGGACGCCACGACATTAGCACAATTACTATCCGATACGAATACAACAAGTAGAGGCATTGGATTACGCAATACGGACCTACGTCTTAAAAGGATTTATGGTCAAAGGTTACAAATCAAAAGCACTCCAAACAAAGGCACAACCATCACCTTCCACATCCCCAAATAATAGTCGTGCCAGTCACTCAAACAATTCTTGCAACCGCTCAAGGCACAAGACGCAAAAACCCTCGCATCAGCGAGGGTTGCGGCAGTGCCAGTCACTCAAACAATTTATTACCAAAGCACTGGTTTTGCTACCATCAGCCATAACATAATCAGCAATAATACAATATACATCCATGCTTTACGCTGTAACAATGAAGCAAATTTTTGCTGATGATAGGCGGGCGTATCGAATGTGCGAATAGTTGGTTTAAAGGCTCTAGCCAAAAAGACAATCGAACCACCCATCACAAGAAATGTTAGGATTACCCACGATGTTGTCCATGGATATCCTCCACGCCACATTAATAAAATACCCGAGGCGACTAGCACATGCCCCGCGTGTTTAACGATTGTAATTGCACCTTGAAATACTTGGATATATGGTGGCATTTCAACATGTGCAGCTGTACGCATTTTCTTAACAATTACTAAAACAACAAACAATGGCCCAATCGAAAGGACTGCACTTAAAATATGTATATATAGAAGAAGTGTATAAATCGATAGCATATTGCATACTCTCCCTTTAACAAGTCTTACTCATTATAGCATTCCCCATTGTGTTCTCTCACAATAATTGTGAATCCTTTGTAAATGCAACATGAATCATTGTTAAATTGTTTGAAATTTGAACAAAGAGGGTATTGATTATAGTAACATGCACTTATAGAAACAAAAAGGAGTGATTCTTATAGGAATTCATCAATTTTTTACAAGTCTTAATGATTTAGAACGTATTATTCGTTGCCCTGGCCGCTTCAAATTTGAAGAACATAATGTAGCAGCACATTCTTGGAAAGTCTCACAGTATGCCATGTTCTTTGCAACACTAGAAGAAATGAATGGAGCTACAGTGAATTGGAAATCGTTATATGAAAAAACCATCAATCATGATTTCGCGGAAGTATTTATCGGAGATATTAAAACACCCGTAAAGCATGCTAGCCCAGAGCTAAAACAAATGCTTGCACATGTGGAAGAAAAAATGATGGAAAAATTCATTATGAACGAAATCCCTAAAGAGTTCCAAGACATCTTTTTTGAACGCATGAAAGAAGGAAAAGACGAAACACTAGAAGGTCGTTTACTTGAATTCGCAGACAAATTAGATCAATTTTACGAAGCCTTTGCAGAATTAAAACGCGGCAATACCGACATGGAATTTGTCCACATGTATCAAACGGCACTATCGAAGCTGTTATTGATTCCTCTTCCAGCAACAGTCCGCTATTTCAGAACTGAAATATTAAAAGATGCTGTAAAAGAAAAAACACATATTGATATACAAGCGCTCACAAATGAAGTATTAGACACAAACAAATAACGTGCATGTACAAGTTTTCCGATGAATTGATCGACGGAAGGCTTTTTTTATTTCCTAAAAAAAGTCGTATAATAGGAGTGATAGGAGGGAAAATATTGTCACATGAATGTTCAATTGTAGAAGATTTACTACCTTTATATAAAGCACATGGCCTCCAAGCCGATACGACCGAATTTATTGAACAGCATTTAGCTACATGTAAATCATGTCAGCAGTTGGCCGCTACACAATTATCCACTAATCAAAACTTATCGATGAAAAGCACATTAACCTTTTTTCATCTTGTTTTTATCGTGCTATCTTTTATGTTTGCCCTTAATTCATCTTTACTTGGCAATCATAAAAGCTTCGTCATACTATACGGTCTTTTTGGTTGCCTAACTTATTTATTTTATAAAAACATTTGGATTGTCTTTGCCATAAGCTCTATACCTGTGTTCGTCTGGGCCATTATTAATAATTTTAGCAATCCACTCTATATGAAGAACTTCTCTTTTATCGATATTGGTTCACTTATAGTTGGTGCAAGCTATATAGCTCTTTTACATACTATATTTGCCCTACTCGGTGCCGCTTTTGCCATTGTTTTACGTAGGTTTTGAAATGATAAAAGCATCTCTCCTCACGAAAGATGCTCATTTATCATTCTAATTTTTAAGCTTTTTTCACGAACTCTGATTTTAGCTTCATTGCACCGAAGCCATCAATTTTACAATCAATATTGTGATCCCCTTCAACAAGACGGATACTTTTCACCTTTGTTCCAATTTTTAATGTTGAAGAACTTCCTTTTACTTTTAAATCTTTAATAACTGTTACCGCATCACCATCTGCTAACAAGTTGCCATTTGCGTCTTTTACAATGAGTGTATCTGACTCCTGCTCTGTTGTATTAGTGCTCCATTCATGTGCACATTCTGGACAAACAAAATTTGTGCCATCCTCATATGTGTATTCAGAATTACATTTTGGACAATTTGGATATGCTGCCATCTCTGCTTCCTCCCTCTATTTTTTCGATAGATAAATGATTACGCTCCTATCTTCACACACTTAGTCTGATTTCGCAAAGGTTGTTCGTATTTTTCGTTCGCATTTGTGAAAAATATATGAAACAATCCCTTATTATCCAACTATTTTTCGGCCATAACTTTTTATTTTACAACATGTGCCCATTGACTTTTTTTCATAAACCATCTTACTTGCAACTTTGTTTTGCATGCCTTATTATATCCTTAAAGGCTGCATTGTTCGTATAATATTAAGTTTTAACCTTTAAGCTGTAAAAGGGAGTTTTATTATTGGAGTTGGAATGACGGGCCTCACACCAAGGTGCATGAGGATAAGCAGGAAAACTTCTGCGAACACCCACTTTGAGGAGTGGTGGTTTAAAACTTTCTATAATAACTACGGCATACGCGGCTTTTAACTTTACCATTAGAGCCTCAAGGCTTCAAAGCGACTCACCCTTCTTTATTGGAGGGTGAGTTTTTTATGTAAAAAACAACGTTGATGCAAAATTGATGCAAAACTTTTTGATAAATAATTATAATAGATAATATTTAACGACGCACAATATACACCCTTACACGAGATTCTATATACTTCTTTTTATCAACAGGCTTATTAACATTTGTGGAAAGCTTTTTAAAATGCATTTCTTCATATTGGTCCATTAAATCAAATATAGTCATTTGCCCCTGTTGTTCCATATATTCGAAATGAGTCATAATCGTTCACCTCACTATAAGTAATTTTTTGTTTAAATCATTCCAGTTAAGTAAATGATGAAGTCTGTAAGGGGGAATCGCTATGAACTCGAAAATGACTAAACCCCTTTTTCTTTCCCCTATAGTTCATAGCGATCACCATTCTAACCAATTTTCTAAATTGGGTTTACTACATATTTGTGTACTGTTATCACGATCATTTAACCAATTGTAAAAAGGCACTGGACGTTCTTTATATGGAGTTTCTTCTATAGAAGATGATTTACATAGCTTCATATTAGAACGCTCCACAGCTTTGTTATACGCTCCTACAAATACAGCTCTTAATGTACTTGCTACAGTTAACGTACCTTCTTTAATATCCATAGCAATTTTGAATAGAACGTTTTTAGCTTTAATGAAGTCAGGTGCACTTTGAACCTGTGCAGCCAATACAACCTTGTGTAATTCATCTTTCAAGTTATCAGCTAACGGCAAACTATTCATGAAATCGAATAGCATTACTTGATACTCGTTCATATACTCTTTTTTCTTTTCAGCTTGCAAAGCTAATTCATTACCAAGACTCATAATATTATTTGCTTGTTTAGAACTTAAAAGATAAAAATAACTAGATGGTTGGTTTTCAGATTGTGGACGACAAACCACGTCATTACTAGCTTCATCGTCTGTCATTCGTTGGGACACGCTCGATGGGACATAAGGTAAAATACGATAAATACTTGCCCCTTTGATGCCGTTTAATTTCGTTCCTGGTACTTTTTCAATGATGCCTAATGACTCTAACTTTTTTACGCTACGATAAACTGTCTTCGTGCTGATCTCCAATGCATCAGCAATTGTAGAAGCTTTTAAATGACATGCTCCAGTATGTTCTAAGCTGTGAGAAGCAAGTTTATAAACGATGGCACGCTCTGATTCTGTTAAATCGTAATAATGAACCGCCATGTGGTCTTCCACACTTTTATCCATATCTGTTACTGATTCGAATGTTGTATATTGTGCTAAGTATTCAAACGCCATCGTTTTTCACCCCACCTTCACTTAAAAGTGTAAAAATTACACTCATTGATAATAATATATCTCAAATAAGTAAATGTGTAAATAGAAATTACACTAAATAGTGAAGTTTTATTTTATTTCAGTGTATTTATAAGCTATAATAGTGTTAACAATAATTATTTAGGCGGTGTACAAACATGAGCATGGCAAAGAAAATTAAGTTATTAATGGTTGAAAGAGATGTAACAGCTTCTATGTTGGCTGAAAAGCTTGGTACTTCCCAATCCAATATTTCTAATAAGTTAAAGAGAGATAATTTTAGTGAAAATGAATTAGAGGAAATCGCAAACGCATTAGATGCAAAATATGAGGCTCATTTTGTTTTAGAGGATGGACGCAAATTTTAAGTAACAGATAACTAATTGGTTGTCTGTCTTTTTTATATGTACTATTGGTAAGATTTTCTATAGAATGAAATTACAATTATCTGTAAGGAGCGATTACATGGATACAATAGCAGAAACAATAAAATTTGCAGGCTTTGGTAAGAAGAAAGCAATGGCTAAACAGATTCAACTATTTGATGATAAGCTCACAGATCAAGGTGAAACACTACTTGCTGTATGTGCATCCGTAAAAGGTACAAAACAGCTTTATGTAACGGATAAACGTATTATCTTACATGAAATCAAAGGTATTGTTTCAAATGATGAAAGAAGCATTCCTTTATCATCTATTAGTAGCATCAACATTTCTAATAAGCTTGTTTACTCAAAAATTGAGATCGTATCTACTGGAAACAAAGCAATCATTGACGATGTGCCAGCGCATATTGCACTTGAAATTAAAGCAGGTATTGAGAACTTAAAAACAATGGCCAAAACATCATCTGCTCCTGCAGCTAAAGAGAAAAAGGATATGTTTGATGTTGCTGATGAAATTCGTGAATTGAAGGATTTATTGGATGATGGAATATTGACACAAGATGAATTTGACGCGAAGAAAAAGCAATTATTAGGGATATGAAAAAACTGCCCTCTAAAGCATTATGCTTACGTGGCAGCTTTCTGGTCCCCAAATTCTCTTAAATAAGAGCCAGGTTGTTGCAATCGAAATTGATTCGATTACCAACAAATATTATAATACTTTTATTATAAATTGTAAATGAATGGGTGAAAACAATTGAGCATAAATATTTATATGAAAAATTGCCATATTGATAAAAAAATAAATGGTCAAAGTGAAAAAGTACATATTGGATTTAATTATATAATTATGGACAGTGAAAAAAATGAAGTTTTACTTCGAAAACGTTTTAGGTTTAAATACTTGTATGAATTTACACACGAATTTAAAAGAGATTTCATGAGTATATTACCTGGTGATGTTTATTCCTTAACATGTATGCTAAATAAAATTTATTCAATTTATTCAAGTTATTCAAGTATTACTGTTATCCGTAAATTTCCAATATCAGATATAAACTTATACACTGATTCTAAATACGCTTATAAAAAATATACTTCGAGTCATGCAAGACTCCATAACTATGAGTTAAATAAGGACGATTATAATATTGCTTTTGATGCATTAGCAAGAGTTCAACGTAGAAGTATATATACAACCGCTCAAATTTTAGAACGTGGGGGAAATTTACCCTTACCCGATATACCTAAAGCAATGGTTAGATGTGATATAGAAATGGTTACCGAAATATTTAAGAAAAATTGGAAATAAAAAAAGCCCAGGCTCAAAATTAATTGAGTACCTGGGCTTTAAATCATTCAGCTACAATATTTGTTACCTGGGCTAACTTAGCTGTTTTAATTTTACTAGCTCCCGCTTGTGCTGCAGCCATTCCAGTAAATGTACCTGTTTTAACACGCCATTTAACACCATCTTGCTCACTATACGCAACCCAGCCGAAACGATGTTTTAATACATCTAAGACATTTTCGGCAGCTTGTCGTGTGGCGTATGTGCCAGTAAGTACACGGTATTTATTATTATCGCTAACTGGTTTTTGTTGCTGTACATTACCACTTGCATTTTTAACCATTGTAATAAATTGTGACCATGTAATTTTACCTTCACGTACATTTCGAGGGCAATTTTTGCCGCTAAAATAATTGTGCTGAACAACATTACTAATTGGAATGTTTTCATCCTTCATGATTTTGGCAACTAACTCTGCAGCATTTTGCATTGCCTTTGGATAGTTACCATCACCATTTACGCAAACCTCTACTTGTATACCTTGATTATTACCTGTCGTGCTTCCTGCTGCCCAACATCTCCAAGCATGTTCAAAAGATTGTACAGCTTCTTTGTCGTCCACAGTATAATGCCAGGAAGCTGAACGACTATTACCATTGTATTGTAAACGTGCGTGCGCGTCTGCATCTGCTCCGGAACGTGTATTATCTGTTTCATGAACAACGATAAACTTTTTAGCGTTTCCTTTTCCATAAGTAACCTTGTTCGCTTGTACGTCAGGTACTAATTTTTTACGAGTTACAACCATTATTGTCCACCGTCCTTAGGTTTGTCATAATCCATTGCTAGTTGGCTATCTGAAACGCCTTTTGTTGTAGGGTCGATGATAATACCAAGCAATCCTAAAATGCTTAATACTGTCTCTGAAACGGCTGTAATTTGATCGTTGTAAATTGTAATATCAAAATAAAAAATGCCTGCGATCTGATTCGCAAGCACAAGTAGTAATGCAATTAATGATACCCAGAATTGTTTATGTTGCAGACGTACTTTCCAGTTAATTTTCATATTTAACACGCTCCTTTGTATTCCCCTGTATACCTGCTACTTTTTCAAGAACGACAATTCGTACTTCATGATTATTAATGCGTTGCGCTGAATCCTTTGTAGTTTCGTCAACTTCGTTCAAATGTTGGTTTAATCTATCTATGCCATTAGTTAAACTAAGTAACGTTTTATTTAGATTGTTGGTAATACGCCAAATAAATAAAAGTCCTGCAATTAATGCTGATACAATCGGCAACCAATTATTGATTGTTTCGACCAATGTCCTCACCTTCGTTTCGTGAATAATAAAAGCCCTCCACAAAGTGGAAGGCATAAAAATAACGCTAAGCTTACGCTTGCGTTTCGTCATTTACTTTACTTTGTTTTTCATTTATGATTGCACATAATTTTGTATAATCGTCTTGGCTAACTTGACCAGTTAACATAAGTAAACTTAAATTTGTGGCCATTGTTTTAAAGTCACAACCTGGACTAGTGATTAACAACTCTGCAGCACGATAAACAATATTCATCCCTATTCCTCCTTATACTCCGATATTTTTCATTGCCAATAATACTTCTGTATTTAATAGCGTTTTTGCCTGCATTTCTTCTAATGTTGGTTGAGGTTCGATTGGTGTTGCCTCTGGAATAACAGGGGCAGTAAACTCACCTGTTTCTCGATTGTAATCCCAACCTTCTTGAATATCATTACGTCCTGTAATTTCTAGAAAATCTTCTACGTTAGGATATGGCGGCAGTTCTTCTGCATCAAAAATCCAATATGCTGTATTGTCTACAATTTGAACAAATTTCTTCATATTATCACTCCCTTAATATTCGATGATGATAATGCCGTCTCCGCCTTTTAGAGAAGCCCTATTAACACTAGGTATTCCGTTAGCTCCACCACTTCCAGCTCCGTTAGCAATAGGTGTGCTTCCATTAGCATCTCCACCATCTCCAAAACCAGCTCCACCACCGTATTCTCTATCTCCAACCGTTCCCGGTAATCCAAAACGAGTGCCAGCTAATATAACATCAGTGGCAGCAAATTCACTTGATACAGAGAATCCGGCAGAACTTGAAGCACCCTTATTGCATAACGGACTATTCCCTCTGGCTCTGGTTATGAAAGGGTTGCCTGTCCCAGACCCTCCGCCACCACCGTTACAAGTAATACCGAAAGCAGACGTCGCTCCTCCAGTTCTACCATAAATGTAACTACCGTTACCATCGGAACTAGACACGCCAGCGCCACCAGCACCTACAATTAAGCTATAAGTAGTTCCTGGTATTACTTTAATAGGTTTTTTATCGACGTAAGCACCACCTCCGCCACCACCTCCAAATATTGCATATTCTGTAACCGTACGGACAGCGCCACTTCCGCCCCCTCCAAACATCGTTAAGACAACAGCAGTTACACCATCTGGACATTTCCACGTATAAGTACCAGGTTTATCAAAAACCTCAACGTTTTGTTTTAGTGCCCCATTTTGAATTTTAAGCAAGAGTGAATCTTGTTTAGTATTTAGATTATCAACGCCTGTTTTTGTTGAGTCTGTAGTCGTTTTAATGCCATCCACTACACCACGGACACCATCAATAGCCGTTTGAATGGCTAACTGTAATGTTTTTGTGGCTACTTTCAATACATTCATTACAAGACCTCCTCATAAATAAATTCTGGCTCTCCATCTACGGTTCGGAATCCCCACCTATACCACTTACCATTATCAAAAAATTTATGAGGCATTATTTCTTCTAAATGTGTACCAAGTTCTTGTTTCACTGTGCTTGATTCTTGCTTGACCTCATTAATGGCCCCTGCCAATGTTTTATCTGCTGTTTCTAGGTCAGGAATTGACGCACTACCCTTTTGCAATTCACTAACTGCAGCATCCAAGACATCCATATTTTCATTAATGTCCGTGATTAATACGTTGTCAGTTGATCCGGGCTTCTTTAAACCCAAATTTGGTGTATGTTCCATTAGCTCACCTCATTTTCATATATCTTAATTTCATCCCAGGTCATGTTTGTTACACTTCCCCACGTTCTATTGCTGACAAATTCCCAAACGTTGAAGGTATAGGCATAGCCAAACTCTAAATGCGCTGGCACAATGATTTCAATAGCTTTTATAAGGCCATCCAAGTTATCAGGAATGCCCTTTGTGCCAACAAATTTGATTTCATATACACCAGGTGTATTTGTTGGGTTAATGTCTACTTCACCATTACTATAAGCAGAAGCTACGGCTTTAATTGTCTCTTTAGTCGTTTGGTCAAAGCTTGCGCGATTTCTTGAAGAAATCTGTTCCCTACGTTGGTCATAGCGTAGTGTGTTATTTGGTTTAATGCCAAGATCACGTTCATAAATAGGCAAGGCTTCAATGGCCGTATCGATAAAAATGTTACGGTTCACGATTTCAATCTGTTGTTCTGTATTCCGAAGCTCCCTGTCATCGGCTGTAAGTATCGTTCTAAAGGTAACGGATTTACGCTCATACAAAGGCAAATACTTCATCATATCCGATAGATAATCTTTTGTGGAAACAACAATACTTGTAATCATTTCAGCTCTTGTCTGCATGATAATAGGTGATTGAACCACCTTAACACCTTGCGTAACCTGTTCTGTGATGACCTCATTTGTTGCACCGGTTGAAGCGATTGAAACACCTTGCGTTTGTAACTCTGTTTCAGTAATCATCAAGGCAAGTCTAAAGCACTCCCATTGGTGCGGTGTTAGATCGCCCCAGGTAAACACTGACACTTGGCTCCATTCAGATTGTGGTATTGCATGCATGGTTTATCACCTACCTCAATCGGACAATTAAATAGTTTTTAGGAATCTTGTATTGGCTAGATATATCGATGTTTTTTGTAAACTCTGCTTGCGATTTAAACAGCAAATTACCACCTGTCTTAGCATCAAGAATCCCAATATGCGTAATATCTCCCCATGACTCTGTAGCAATAGGAAACAAAATATCAGCGCTGTTCGATGTTTGGCCATCTGCAGGTGATGCAAATACGCCTGGTTGTCGTGAGTAGCTTGCTGTAGTTACTTCAATGTCTCCATTGAACAAGGCAACAAAGACTGGCGTTGTTCGTAAATTGTCCGTTAGAACTTTATTTTTTAAATACACTGTCATGTGATTCATTCATTAATACCTCCCATTACTGGCACCCCATCATCAGGAATAACCACATTAGCAGTTGATCCATTGATTAATAGATTTTGATAATCTAAAACGCCATCACTATCAATAATGAGCGCCCCAATCTTTGCATAACTTACAAATGATGCTTTAAAAGCTATCTCTTTCAAATGCGTTGTAATGTTCTTTTTAATATTTGTTTTGACTACTTCCTCTGTGTAGCCTGGCATCAAAGTTAAGGCTACTGACAGATTAAGTAATAACGCTTCTGCAGATATAACAAGCAAATCCTCAACGCCAAACGGCATTTCTATTTCAATATGCATTTTTACATCTTCAATTAATTCACTTGTTGCAGGTAATTTGTTCGCATCGATCACGACCACTTTCATTGTTAACGGACCATTATAGCGAGGAAATACTTTTGCATCCCCAACACCTGTTACTTCTAATGCCCATTCACGATATTGATATTTGTTTCCTGCTTTACCCGGACGCTGTAGCTTATCATAATAACGCTGGCGTAAATCATGATCTGTTTCCTCATCGTAACCATCAACAACAGCATCAGGATTGTACACATTCACCAAGCCATTGATAGATGCAGGGAAATTTATAATGGTGTTCGCAGGCACGTTTCCTATTTGGCCAAACTCATTACATTGCACTCGAACATGAGCAAACCCACTTTCATTTAGAACAGCTTCTTCAAGGACTGTGTATAAAATTGTGTCTGTACCAACTAGCTCGCCAACTTTTGCAAGTGTGCCAGCTGTACCCGAAACAATGACGGTTGTTGTTGCTTGGGTAGCAGGTTTACGGCTAATTCCTGTGCGTTGATAAACAAATCGAGTAAGCTCGTCACCGGTTAATTTTTCAACATCCAGTTTTTCTTGTACTGCAGCAATTTTCTTTTGTTGTCCAGCAAATTCTACGGCCACAGGCTTTGTCACATCATAAACAAAGTTACCTTTAGACTTATCGTAATCATTGCTAATATTGGTCATCATTCGATCATGAATGATTTTTTCATCTTCCATCTACGCTGCCACCTTCTTTATTGGCTCGTCAATTTCGAATGCACCTTCTACCGTGACGACTCTAAATTTTATCCGCATCCATTTTCCATCATGGCTAAACTGCCATTCCTGAATCTCTTGAATGTGTGTATGTTCTAACAATGAAGCTGTAACCTCGCGTTTAATTTCTGCTTCAATAAAGGCACGTGGTAGGCTAGAACCTATTAAATCCTCTAATGTCACGCCATAAGGAATATCTTTATAAATCCTAAAGCGAAAGCGCTCAGTCTTTAACACTTTTAAAATCCATTGTTTTAAGGTTTCCAAGCCATGAATCTCAATCATTTTTCCATTTTTAAAGACAAAATCACCTTTATCAAAGTCATACAAAAAAGACTTACCAAGTGGAGGTAAGTCCGTTTCAATTTCTTGCGTATTAAATTCTAGTTGAGCAATCTTAGGTAACATTATTCGAACCTCACCGCCCTACCTACAACAAAATAAAGCTGTTCATCTGCAGTTGGTAACAATATTACCTCGTCACCTTCTTTTAGCGTGTCTTTTGTTTTAGATTTCACTTCTTTCGCTTCAAATGATTGAAGTTGACTATCTGTAAATCGAATATCACCCTCTAGCTCAATTTCACGTTCATAATCTTCAAGGACATGAGCAGCAAAAACTAATTGACTATTACTAAGAATGACGGTTTCATTTAACCGTATTTGAGCACTAGGAGGTGGCGAAATAACAATGCCTGTAGACATTGACACTTGCTTAGGATTTTCATTTTCTTTTAACATCCTTGCTAAAGTTGTAATAGGATCCATTTACTTCACCTCTAACGTAGGTTTCATTGTGTGTATGCCTTTGCTAATCGTATGCAATACATCTTTAATCAAGAAAGTACCCTTAATGCCTGTAGTTGGTTCTTCTAGTGCGAATAGACGGCCTGCTCTAAAATCATCATGGCCCATCAAATCAACGCTATTTTCTTCTGACACTTTTGATAACTGCTTTAATTCATTTTCAGCCACCTGTTTAGCGCTTTTCTTTTCATTTTGATCTAGCTTTATCACTTTAGTAATACGGCCATACTTCTCAGCCATTTTATTATCAGACTTGGTTAAAACTACTTTGTCATTATTTCCTACAACCTGGATTGTATTAGCCATTTCTGTAATGCTACGTCTTTTAGAAGGATTCATAAGTGCTGAATGAATATCGTACTGTGGACCACCTTCGAATAATTGAAATGTACCGGTTACTACTACATCACTTTGTTTTTCGATGTATAGTTTGCCCTGGCGCATTTCCATGAGATATTTTACGCCTAATGATTGTTCTGCAGTCGTTAGAATGTCTTTGATAATTTCGCTTACTTTTTTATCATTGAATATTTCCGTAATGGCTTTGGGAATAGATACGATGTTACCTATTTGGATATTAAAATCTTTAGCTATTTTCTTGATACAAGCGTCTGCAGACAATTTATTAAACTGATATACAGCTGTAGATTTATTTAAGTAAAAGGCATAATCAAAGGCAGCGTATGCAATTGGTGATCTTCCATTTTTCAACTCGTCCACAATAATAGCTCGCGTTATTTCCTTACCATTGTTGTATAGAGCCACCATATCACCAATATCACATGGATTCACAGGGAAGTAATTTGTATCAGTAAAAGCGATACTAAAATTAATTTCGTCCCCTAATTCCTCCATGTTGCTACGCCAGGTTAATGTGCCAAGCAAAGGTGTAATATTTGTCATGGTATCACCTTTAATTAGCCATAGTTCATGAGCCATCATTTCACCTTCTTTGTTTCTAAAATAATCTCTTTAAATTCTGATAGAGCCAATGAATAATAAACATCACCTGAACCGTCTTGTAGCCCTGGTTCAAAGTTTTCAATCGTCACTAGCATATTAATAGGAGTATTGGACATAATCAGTCGAATTGGCATTCGTTTGTCTATCCATCCCTCAATGATCTCGTAATACTCCCACCCAAAATATTTATTGTTTCGTGAAAATGGATACACCTTTGAGGGAAAAAAAGAATCAATCGTAAGAGATTTCAAGCCTCTACGACCAAGTAATTTAATGTCACCTTGATTAATCGTAGTGAAAACTTCATTATTCACAGGGCTAGGTATTTTAAAACTAGCTGGCACTATAGGAAGTTGAATAATCTGCTTGCGATCCATTGTGCTTAGAAAAATGTCCATCTATTCAACCTCCTTATAAATTGGCCAATCTTAATTTTAGTAATGGCACAAGTTCATTCGCGACTTCCATAGGTGTAACACCTTTAGCATTTAAGTTTTGAATAATAACCTGTACATTGCTGTTATTTGCAGTTGCGGGCTGAGGGGTACTTCCTGTAGTTGTAGGCGTTGCTACAGCAACAGGTGACGGTTGAACCATTTTATCTATGTTATCAATATTCCCACCTGCAGCACGTACACGTTCAGCTTGTCGAGCTGGAATAATCATTTCGCCTTTATGGATTTGTGCTAGGTGATCCTCCTCAATGCGGTTAGAACCAACATCATACTGCGGTACTTTACCACCTGCTGAGGTTTTATTAATATTGTCCACACCCGTTTTTACATCTCCCCAACTGACTTTAGGGACAATGGGGATGTTTACACCAGGGATTTTATTAATTACCTTAATAAGCCCATTGAGCTTATCGATAACAAAATTAACACCACTTCCAGCCGCGCTTTTAATAGTGTTCCACGTTGTATCCCAACCAGCGCGAACCTTGTCCCAATTTTGATATAGCGTGATTCCTGCAGCAATGAGTGCTCCGATTGGACCAGCTACAAGTGCTAGCATTGGATTATCGAGTAATTTTTGCCACAATTCACTTGCTTTTTGTTTTACAACGTCCCAATTTCGATATAGTAAAACACCTATAGCAATTACTGCTGCAATTCCGATTACTACCCAAGTAAGTGGACTAGCAAGCATGGCCGTGTTCATTGCCCATTGTCCTGCGGTTGCAAGTCCCATTGCTGTTTTAAAGCCTTGCACCATCGTGGTAACAGTAGTAATCACTTTTAAAGTGCCTATTCCAACTGCTAGTACACCAGCTGCTGTGCTCACTCCAATGAGTGTTTCCTTAATTGGTCCCCAGTTCTCTCTCACTGTATTACCAAATTCAAAAGCCTTTTCCACAATACCTTGAATTTTCGGTACTAATTCATCAGCTTTTTGAGCAACTCCTTGTAAAAATTCTTGTGCGCCTGCACCGTTTACAACATCGGCTATTCCGACCTGTAGCTCTCGCCATGATGAAATTAACCTATTTTTAAGACTCCCTTCCACTTTGGCAGATGCTGAATCCGTTGATCCCTCAAAATCCTTCATAGCTTCTTTTGAGCCTAGCATTGCGTACATGGCCCCTGCTTCGAGGTCTTCCCACTTAGTACCGAATAAACCTACACCTATTTGATTGGCTGCTACTTGGTCATCCATTCCTTTTAATTCGCCAACTACTTTACTTGCTACATCGGATACGGTTCCTTTACCATCTAAAAAATCTTTCCATACTTTCTGCGTTCCTTGTGATAAATCGCCCATAGCATCGCTTGTGCCTTTTGAGCCGTCTTTAACCCGGATTTGGAACTCTTTCATAACATCATTGACGTAATCTAAGTTGTAAACGCCTGCTTTTGCGCCTCTTTCTAAGATGCCGAAATATTCTTCTGCGCTATACCCCATTGTGCCAAATAAGGACGAATACTCTGCGACATTATCAAACATTTCGTTTGAAAAATTTAACCCTCGTTGACCACCTGCAGTAAATAAATCAAATGCTTTATCTGCAGATATACCGAAAGCCTCCATCATGTTATTCGTGCCACGTGTGACTTCGTTCACGTCACCATCAAACGTTTTAGCTAAAAACATCGCATTAGAAGTAACTTTACTTAATTCTCCATTATCGATATTCTTCATGTTTTGTTTTACACGCGCTAATGCACCTGTAACTTCATCGATGTTTTCACAGTACCCTTTACTAAATACTTCTTTTGCAGCACTTCCGTACTGTTCCATTTCAGAAGCAGTTGCACCAGTTTGGGCTTGTAACGTGTTTAACGCGCTGTTCATATCCAAGATAGATTTTCCAACGCCTGCTCCTAATGCCGCAACTCCTGCTGCACCTATGGCACCAGCTCCCATTGCGACTCCTTTAAAAACTCTAGTTGCTCCTTGTCCAAAGCGTTGGATTTGATTGCCGACTCTTGTGACACCTCGCCCAAAGTCATCAGCTCTCTCACTAGCACGCCTTAAATTACTAGAAAAATCACGGTCTTGTAATGATAAGATTGCTGAAATAACCCTTCTGCCCATATTCTCACCGCCTTTAGCAAAAGAAAAAAGCTAGAACGAGACTGTCTTCATCGCTCCAGCTTGTATATGTTTGTTTCTTTCTTCTAACTCCTTGTCCAAACTTGCTGTCATAAATAGCTTGGTATCGTAATCAAGATTTAATAAATATTCAAGCTTAAAGCCTTTTTGATTATAGTGATGAAGAAAATAAAAATCATCATCACTATCAATTAGTTTTTTATAGCTTTAACTCCGCCTTTTTTATATCCTGCTAATTCAAACGCCACCTCTGATAATTGGGCAATTTCCCCTGGATCAAAGATTTTTGATACGATTTCAGTAGGGATTGTTTTACAACCATATGCTGCTAATAATTCAGGATCTTTTAAATTTGGCTCAATCATTGTGTTGTAAACAATGTATTCATCAGCATCCGTGTCATTGTTTTCATCTCGTGCCATTTTCATTGTATCTACACATAAAGACTTTTCAGGTTTACGCAAGACTACTACAACACCTAAGCGCTCAACAACTACTTCCTCTGTGACATCATCCTTCACTTGATATTTTTCTTTCTCTTTCATTAAATCTACAACTGATAAACGTTTGAATTCTTTTTTTGTCATTTCAAATTCCTCCAGTGTGGTTATTTATTTAAGCACTAATTAAATCGATAGGATCATAGTCTGCAAAGTTAAATGGTAATTCCTCTGTGCCAATTGTCTTTTGTGCAAACTGCATTAACATAAATTCATTAAATGTTACTTCGTTAATGGCAATACGTTCTGAACCGAAAGCATCGGGGTCCGCTAGTTTACCCACCAAATTCACGTCAGGTACAACACCTTCTTTAACTGCTTTGGCTAATAGATTTGCACCTCGCGAATATACTTTCTTCACTTTTAATGTTCCTTCACCTGACCAACCTGTCATCTTTTTATGAGTTGCTAAATCCTCGGCCATATTTACATCTTCATAATCAATGGTTACTTTAGCCTCGAATTCTTCTACATCAAGCCATTTCTCATTGTTAACCCAAACACTGCCGAATGTACCGTTAATTAATTTATTAGGTTTTAATTTACCCATGTGTCAATATCCCTCCTTAAATCGCTATATCCATATCTAAGTCCTCAATAGCATCTACAATCTTAATGTTGCCGCCTACAAAAACATTGCGTTTAAAGGACATTTCTTTTACTTTTTGATCGTCCCAATCCGTTGTATCTACTCCGATATTTTCCCACGCCAAACGTTGTTTTCGGACATTAATTTCTGATTTATTATCGTAATTCGGATCAAGTATTTCCTCACCTTCTAAACCATCAAAGTATGCATTGACTGATCGTATAAACAATACTTGATTATCGTAGATGTTATTGTGTTTACCAATATAGTGCTTATCAAATGTTGTTCGAATATCGTCTTTTATCATGTCCTGTACTTCCATAACACGGATTGATTTAAAGTCTTCTGTCTTTTTACCTGTTGTTGTTGTCAGACTGTTGACACCTCGTCCGATTTTAATATTTTCGCCGTCATTGATAAGAATAAGCTCACCATTATCAACAGCTGTGTCAGGATCTTCAATATCTGTAATAGCATCTATTTCATTCAACTCGTAATAAGTAGATGAACGTGTAAATGGCAACCCTGCCAGGATACCAGCAATCCGCGCTGTGTATTCTGCAGTTTTATAATCCTTCTCGCCAACTTTAATTCCTGTTGTTGTGAAATTAATGATTCCTTCATGATCTGCATCACAGTTTGGTAAAACTGCCTTAAATGTTTTCTTATTATTGTCACGTTTAGTCTTAATCCATGTTGCAATAGTTGTTGTATCCTTGTCTTCAATACCTGGAATGGCCAAGTAATTAAATCGCTTATTGTTTAAGCGTGTTAATGCGGCGTTATAATCAACTGCAGTTGTTGCCAAACGTTCAATAATGACTTTACTTGGTGTACCCATGAAAGTTTTTTGAATGTAATCTAAGTTTTCTGCTGACCATGCATCGGTTTTTACTTCCTCTATGCTTTTATACGTTACTGTATCAGCCGTTTGCACGTCGTCTTTTAATATCAATGCAACAATTCCAAGCTGGCTACGCTTAATAGCTGTAACGGCTTTGCCATTAAACTCAATAATAATTTGTGGTAGGCCCATTGTTTAATCCCCTTCCTCGTCATCCAACTCACCCATAAGCTCAATTGGATGTTTCTCATACCATTCTTTCCCGTTTTTAATTTCATCCTCGAAATTAGTATTTGAACTTGAACTTCCCTCACCGTATTCACGGCCTTCAAAGAATTGAAGGTCAAATTCAAATTGCAATACACCATCGATCTCATCAAAATTAGGTTCGACTATATCCAAATAGCGATCACCTACCGAAATTTTAAGGTCAAATAAATTACCAAGTGCTTCTTGAACATCTAGCAATTCAATCGCATTATCATTTTCATCTGTAGGAAAATAAAAAATGCGAACCGTGCAAGACTTTTCAACTTGTGTTAAATAGCCCTCACGCTTCACATTATCAAGTTCAATTTTAAATGATGGTCGTGTAAATCCTTCATTAGCTGATTTACTAGAAACATCTATATCAATAAAATTAGACTGCAGTTTCTTATTGATTGTCGTTTTAATTTGTTTAAAAGTAATCATAGTTTCTTTTTCCTTAATAATTCATCTAGCCATTTTACTGTTTCTTTTTCTGCATCACCTGAAGACTCAAATTCACGCATACCTTTGTCTAATGGTTTTTTGCCGTGCACAAAATCGCCTGTTTTATTGCCCTCATGGTCTACCATCCAATGCCCATCTTCCACTAAGTGTGCATGTGGTGACGAATTATAAACACGGGCAACTAATTCACCATGATAACCAACAAAGACTTTTCCTCGCTTCCACTTTTTATGGTAGTTGCCTGTCTTTTTCTTTACTAGACTGCGCGCCTTTTTCGCTACAGTAGTCCTTGCTTTTGAACCAATTTTACGCATCAGTTTCGGAGCTTCATTAGGCAAATCTTTTGTTGCTACATCAAATAAATCACGTTGAAAGTCAGTTAAACCGTTCATTTGAATGCTCACTTCAACACCTCCTGGACAAAGATTTCAAGTGTTTCATTCTTGAAATAAGGATTGAGAACATATTTGATTTCAAACTCATGGTCCTTAAATCTGATACGCATATTCTTTGTAATGTCTTTTCCAGCGTTATACCGAACAATGATTTTATGTGTAACATTTGTTAGGATCGTATCCGCTACCTGTTTTTGTAACGAGCCAGTTTGTGGAATGATAGCTGCCCATAATTTTTTTACAGGTATAAATTTATAAATGGTTTCTTCCAACTCATTTTTAGCCTTTTGATTAGTGAGGATTTCAATTCTGTGTCTTAAATCTCCAGGATTCATAATCTCACCTCAAAGTAAATTGATTGAATGCATATCTAAAATAGATTGAACAACTTTATTCACGTTGTTATCCTTCACCGTAAAGATGCGATTTTCATACATTTCATTCGAAAGCACAAAAACAGCGATTGAAATGTCTTCTTTTGTGTTCAGTTGTTCATCTGATAGCCCTGTATATCCTTTTATATAAGCTTTTACAGCGGATAAAATAAGTGTAAAAGTCGAAATAACATCTGATTCTGTTTCGTCTTCCCGCGCATATTTAGCCAGTTCAACTGGCGTAATTTCACTAACCTGCATCAGTTTTCACCTGCTTTTTCACAACAACTTCCTCTACGTGGCCAGCTTGTAACAAATCATCTGCCACATTCTTTGGCAGCACTTTAACTTCATCCTTTGACATTGTGACGCTACCCGAAAAACTTACAAGTGCTTTTACTTTCATTCTGTCACCCCCTAATAAAAGAAGCGTAGAGTTTCACCCCTACGCTGATTTCATAACTAATTTAGAGATTTTTTGAGCATTTTCAACCTTAGCATCAATTTCAATCCAGCCTACAACACCAATTGCATGTTGAGTAGAATATTTTTCTCGTAGAATTTCAATTGAAACATTTTCAGCAATTTTAACTGCAAGCCCTGACATATCACCGTAGAAAATAGCCGTTTTACCTGCTTCCATTCCTGGCATATTATCAGATGTGTATACATCTTTTCCTAATAAAGTATAGCCCCAACGCGCGGTAGCATCTTTGTTTAATAAGTAGTTACCTTGTCCATCTTTCAATTTACGAATAGCTTTACGCGTTGTTTTGTTCATAATCCAAATAGCATTGCCCTGGAAAGCATCAGGTACTTCTTCTTGTACATCAATTAATTCATCAGCTGTTAAAACTGTTGCAGCAGCTGCAGTCACACTTTGCGTAACTGTGGAAAGACCTGTTACCTTGTTTGGTGTACCGTTTAACAATTGATTTTCAATCCATTTAGCAATTGATTCAGCCATTTTCCCAACTACAAACGAAACAAGATCAAATTGTGAGTTATTAACAAGTGATTTGGATACTTTACTTAAAGCACCTGCTAAGAAGCCTTTTAACTCGATTGAGCCAAACTTACCGCTAGTAGATTCCAGATCCACAAATTCATCAGAATAAGCCATTTCAATAGTTCCTGCAGATTCATCATAGTATGGAATACTTAATGTACCGCCTACATTATAGCGAGTTGCCAATTGATAAATTGGTGAAATGTCGTATACCTTTTGGATGATCTTGTTTGCAATACTAGAAGGAATTACGGCCCCGTTTGCGCCTACTGTTAAATTAACATCTGCTCTTTCCTCTACTAAACCACGAATGTAATGATCGAAAGCACGCGTTTCGGCTTCTTCTTGTGTACGCTGTTCAGCTTGTTTCGCAGGTACTTTTTTATCCAAAGAACGCGCTTCATCTAATGCAGTAATCGTTTTATCAAGTCCAGCAATTTCATTTTTGATTTCATCAAAACGAGTAGCTTCTTCTTCCGTTAGTGCTCGAGTTTCTTCTTTTGCCCCCTTTAGTAAATTATCCATTTCATCTAATAAGTTGTTACGTTGCTCTACTAGTGATGGCATCGAGCGAGTTTCAATAACCTTTTTAATACTGTTTTTCATGTTAGTTTCCACCTTTCAATTTTAAAAGCTCAATTTGTTTTTCGTACATTGAATAATCAATGTCTTTCTTTGATTTTGTTTCTGCAGAACGATTCTCGATCTCGGCTTTAAAATCTGCACCACGAGTTTCTGAAATTGTCTGATCTTCTCCGCGAGCTTCAATTGAAGTAGCAACATAAGCTGGCGTTTTATCTAAAATAGACACCTCTAATAGCTCGATGTCTTCTAATGTGCGTTTCTGAATGCCATCTTCCCCGTCTTCCCACAATGGCTTATTATCAACAAAGCCAAATGACCAGCCTTTCAACTTGCCGTCTTTCGCTTTTTGAATGATTTCTGCATCAGATACATGAGCAATAGCACGTAAGCCAATGTTATCCTCATACAGTTGCAGATTGCCCTCTTGTAATGATCCCAGCTTGCGATTTTTGTCATGATTAAATAATAAATCAACGTTTTCTGCCTTATCTAATGCTCTTTCAAACGTTTTAGCACGGATTTTTTCTTTAAATCGACCTCTTGGTGAAGGTAAAATACGACTTTCACGCTCCACAGCATTTACATAACCATCGAGCAACACTTGATTTTCTCTAATTTCAATCCTCAATTTCTTCACCTCCCTTCTCGGTTTCGGGGCCACCATCTGAAATATCAGCAGTTTTATTTGTGTTTGGCGTGTAAATTGTCTTTGTTTTTGGATCATATAAGACATCTTGCAAGCCCAACTTAATGAAATCTAACCCAAGTGGTGGTTGATCTTCTAAATAACGAACCTCATCTACCTGCATCCACCCATTTTTAAGGGCAATTTCGTACGCTTTATAGCGTTTTTCGGTGTCACCTTTGACAAGTTCTTTCATATCAAAAGCAAAATAAAAAGACTGCCCTTTTTCCGATGGAAGAAGCAAGTCCTTGTTCAATGCCGTTTCAATTGCTCGAATAATCGGCAGTATGCAATTTTTAATAAAGTTTGTATGCACTTCTTCATTGGCCGAGCCATCCAAAATGCTGTCGGGTACTTTGAAAAGTTTATTTATTTCGCTTGAATTGGTCTTTTTGTTTTCATTCAGCTGCATTTCAACCGATGTACTTGATGCCTCTTTGAAATCTAAGCCATTATTCAATACAACAATATTCTCTGTATTATTCTTGTATAAATTGTTCCAGGCTGTTTTTAATTCTGCAATTGCATCCTTTGACAATCGGCCTAATGACTTTAAGAAACCTTTCTTATTTCCACCTGTTTTAACAAGTGAATCTTCAAAATCAAGCGTATTGTATGCAACAGATAATATTTTATTGTGGTCCTTTATGATTCCATTCCCTGTCACACCATCTTTAGAATTTCGAGCGATTTTTATAAATTCAAATTCGCGATAGTTCACACCATTAACGGATATATCATAGCTTTTAAATATTGGATCAACGCCAACTAGTACCGATACATTTCGATTTTCAACATAGTGGAGACTTTCAACATCATTTCTTCTCCGGTTGATATATGCGTACCCTGCACCTTCCAATAAATAATCCGTTACTAAAGCTTTTTTAAATTGGAAGCCATCTAGTGTATCGTGTGTCTCATCATTAAGCAAAATGATGCGTCTATCTTCTTCCATTTCTTCAACTTTACCGCTGTTTTCTTTGTACAATTTGATAGGTAGAGTAGCAATAAGACCCGAAATTAAATCTACACAGGTGCCAACACTAGGTATACTTAGCGCTTCTTCCTTTGTTAAAACAGCATTTGCTAACCCTGCCTGCAGCAATAATTCATCCATTCCACTCTCACGAAATTCCTGAATTTGTCTATAATTACGCCATTCACGCCATTCTTTAATTAATCCCACAATCTCACCTCCTTAAATGATTTGTGCGCCCCAATCAGCATCAGGATTAAAGATGACATCATGCTGCAGTAAAAAGATTGCATTGATTAGACTTACAACCATATCGACCTTGCCAGTTGATTTTTTCTTATTAACATAAATATTTTTGTTTGTATCCTCAGTAACTTTTGCATTTTGAAAGTTTTCTTCTAGCAATTCATTTTCGGTATAGTGAAACTCTTTGTTCATAATCTTTTCTCGTAACAGCTTTGTAGCTGGATGTAATACACTTGAATGCTGTTTTACTTCTACAGTAACTAAACCTTCCTTTTCTAGTTTCTGAGCTGTAGAAAGGCAGTTATAACGGTCATACGCTACACCCATAACAATGACATTGAATTGTTCTTCTACTTCCAGAACCTTTTGTTCAATAAAGCCATAATCTACAGTCATATCACCGCAAGAAAAACATTTACCTGACTTAATGTGATCGTAATAATTGATCTTCTCCACTCGGTTTTTATCAGGAATACGTTCAGTCGGCACAAATGCATAGGAATCCGCATATATTTGCATGTCTTCCTCTGTCACTATCGAGAATGAACAGTTATCATTCGTCATGGCCAAGTCTAAACCTAGCCAAACTTGACGGCCTGACCAATCGAAATCATCCATTTTACATTTTCGCAAGTCTTCCACATTTACATACGCTTCGCCACTGTTAGAAGGTAAAAAGTGATTCATATGTTTACAAAGATATTCTTCACGTTCTGAGGGCTTTTCTATAGCTGATTTACGGCTATCTCGTATCTCGTTATAGTTTTCCTCAACTCTTAATGGATTCGCCTGTAATAGCCCCGTATCGTCCCATAAATGCTCGTCCTCAGCATAATAAAGCAGCGCAAACATGCGGTCATCTTCAATAAATCCATTAAATACTTTCTTTGCATACGCCAATTCTTCTAACATGATCGATTTATCCTCAGCGTAGGCTGTTGTTAATTTAAAGCGTAATGGATTTTTAACGTTTAATTGTCCTGACTTCATGGCGTTTATATTCTTGTAATCTTTAAATGCACCCACTTCATCAGCGATAAAAGCAGAGGGACGAATTGAGTTGTTTCTATTCGCCTCTGCAGTACGTGCTTGGTAAAAACTATTTGTTAAAGTACATACAATTTTTCCACTTAACGTTTTTGGAATCACAAAGTATTTAGCAACCCCAGGGCTGGCCATAATAATTTGCGTCATAGCCTTTTTAACTTCACCTGCAAGCTCACGATCCAAACAAATAGAATAAAACTCTGAATAATCATCCTCTGTAAGCATTAAGATGATAATGATTAACGCACAAATAAACGTCTTCGCATTCTTACGAGGAATAAACAGCGTAATATCACGGTATCTAAACTTTTCTTTATCGCTTTTAAAGCGCCATCCGAATATATTGACAAGAAAAAAAGCCTGGAATCCTTCCAAGCCCTCTAATATTGTTTTTCCTGCAACGCCTAAACCTGTAGCAAAATTAAGTAATTCCAATAGTCCTTCGATTTTTTCTATTTCGTCCATATCAAAATAGTAATCAAAATCATCTTCATATTGCTTTTCTAAGTCTCTTAAAAACCAATTACACTGGACAATGACCTCTTTTGTTGTAATTTCTTTGCCTTTTACAACCTTTTCAACGTATTTAACCGCCTTTTCAAATATCATTTTTTACCACCACTCAATACTTTTAACAGTGGATCATCTTCTTCAACTCGAACTTGGAAATTAATATTTCCTAGCTTTGCTCGACTTTGAGGTGACAGGCTTAATTCATTACAGCAACGGAAAAATTCTTTTGAATACTTATCTTTAGCACTCAATAAGTTACGATCTAAAAGCCTTTCAATATCCCTGTTAATGATTCTTTCAATTTGCTGTACTCGGTCAATGGCTACAGCACAAGTGCTTAGAATATAAATATCGAGATTCCCAAGAATCCCACTTGCTTGTAATTCCTTCACGATGAAATTGAAAATTTTCTTTTGCCTTGCATTCAAATGTGTAGGAGGCAAGATTTCATCGGCAGCACCTTTTAATTTTTCTTCTGTTTGAGTACGAATTGCGATTTCTTCCTTCGTTAAATTCTTACTCATTGTTTTGACACTTTTAGACGGTCTAGCCAATTTCCTCACCTCCTTAAAAATTTTCATTTAGGGAATTTTTTTAGAGCAGATAGGGGCAGTCGGTGTACAGTGATTTCACGATTTTTAACCAAACACCCCGGGGGTACTCTCCAAAATAATATTTTTTAATTCTTTTGCATGTATTGTTCCCTTCTCTGCCAGCTCATGATGATAACGACACAACGCTATAAGGTTGGCATCCTCTAGCCTCTTATCCCATGCATCTGCTATAGGTTCTATATGATGTACCTCTATGTCTGTAAAGTTATATTGCATCTGAGTATTGTATAAGTTAAGCAAACATACTTGGCATAGATGTTTGTCACGATTTGCAATGTGTGCTCGCTTATTCTTCCATGCTCTACTCCATCTGAATCTATCAATGTATGTAGTATTCTTATTAACTAATGGCTTAGATGCACAGCGTTGACCACGCTTATGAATTCCACCGCAATAAGTACAACTCTTTAGCAATATCATCACCACCTTTTAGGCATAATAAAAAGCCACACCTTGTTAGATGTGACTTTCCGTTTAAATATTAATTAATCATTCCAATACTCTCAACATCTTGCAAGTATTCATTCACTCTTGAATCTTCCCTCATATATTTAAATATTGGCCATTCTCCCAATGCTTCTGTATCTAGTGAATCAGGGTTGTGACCTAAAATTTCAAAAAATTTGTCCGAGTTTTCTAATAAAGATAATTTTGCAAGCTCATAATGAGTTTGCAATCCGCTTACATCGCATTTTTTTACAGATTCTTCAATCTCCTTAAAATTCCCGAGTTCCTTCTCACATAGCCATATGTTCATCTGTGTAATAATTTTATTGGCGTGGTTGTCAGCTTCTGCATGTAAAAACTCATAAATAAATTTAGCAAACTCCCAATCATGTTCTTTCATTGAATCAAAAGCTTTTCCCATTATATAATCATATGCATCGTCATGGCCATTTTTATCGAACACTTTCCATGCTTCCAATAATAGTATCACTCCGAAAATTTTAACATTGTTAACAGCCTTAATTAAATAATCCTCAGAAATAGAAAGTCGCTGTCCTTTAGCTACATCTTGCGAGTATTCTTTTGAAACTTTATTTAGATATACGTTGTTTATTATTCCATCGTTATGCACAAATAAGTTTCTTCTACTATAAGCTTCATTAATCACTTCTGTAAAAAAATCTATTTTTTTTGTATTAACTCCTGCTTTATTTAAGTAAAAAACCCAACTTTTGAAACCTCCATACATTATATCGATAACTTCATTTTCAATTAAATGATCCAACGCCTCATCTATACTCTCAAAATCCATAAGATCTTTATATTTGATAGTTTTTTCTTTAGGATTAAAGGCGTTTGGAAATTTAGATAATCTCAACTTTATAATATTTGATATTAAATTTTCAAAGTATATCATTAAGCTAGTTAATGAGTTCCTAAATAGTAATTCTTGTTGTCTTGTAACTAAATCAGCCATCTTCATTACTTCCCCTACTTCTCTTTCCATTTGAGAATTAGAGATCTTAAAGTGGACTTCTGGAGTGTCTTTATATTCAACTTCTTTTGTAAAAATATTTACTCCTTTATCAGCAAATTTTTCATTTGCCTTATTAATTATCTGAATATCATATTCTCCTTCACTTATATCATTTGTTAATTGTACAACATCGCTTATAAGCTCCGTTGCAGCCTTGGTAAACTCATTATTCTCAAGGGATCTGCTCCTATAATTAATATTCATTAATTCGTCTTGAACCTTAATAAAAAGTTCTAAGGCTTTTAAATTTTGTATAAAATTATGAAATTCAGTTTGTAATTTTGCCAATTCAATTTCCCCTTTGCTATATAAAATACAGGTAAATAAATTAATCTTTAGAGAATACATCAAAACTAAAGTACTATAATAGTACAAGTATCACCAATTATATTAACCTATATTTTATACAATCTCAAACACATATTTACAGCAAAATACAAAAAGTTGTAATGTTACTATCTTTAACAAATATTTTAAATTCTCATGAGTATTTTTACTTGGCATATGTCTCTAAATTGCCTTAATCAAAGTCCATACACCCTAAAAACAGAGTTCTATATCGCATTCTACATTGGAATATTTTGCGATTTTCCTATTCTGCATTAATAACACACCCTCCTACCAATAGATTATAGGTGGTGATAATCACTTATTGTTTGATATATTGTTTGATATATTGTGTGATAGTACTCATAAGAATAAAAGACCGCACTAATTTGTACGGCCTCTTATGCTTGTTTTTAGCAACACACGTACAAGCGAACGTGTTTATTATTGTAAGCAATATTTTTCAACGCATTTCCGTGCGCTTTTTGATACTACTATCATATAACGGTTTTTCAATACTTAACATTGGTTTAACTTAAGGTAATATTATGTGAAGATTTTACTGTATAGTTTTCAGCGAACGATACCATACGTCTTATTTGTGCATGCTTATTATAAATATATTGAGCGCTATATCCTAATTCCTCAGCTACTTGTTCCAAGGTTTTATGGTCAATGTATTTACCAATTAATATTCTGTGTTCAAGACCCTCAAAGCTCTTTACTAACTTTTTTATATTGAATAGATTATTCATCTTATGGGCCAACTCCCATTCGATTTGTTCAATAATATCTTCTACTTTACTCCCTTGGCTTTCAGAAGTTAATTTCACTTTAGCTAAATCACCCTGGACCCATCGTTTCAATTCTGTTTTCGTTCGTTCTAAATTTAGATCCAAATAAGCAATTTCATATTCTAGCTCTCGATAATCTTTGAGCCAAGCAAATTTACTCACATTAAGCACCTACTTTCAATAAAGGTTACAAATTGTGTTACAACGAGTTTCAAGATATACGTAACCTTCTAAACACTGATATATCAACGCTTCTATAATTGTGGTTACAAATATACAGATTTTTAGGCTAGTTTCCTTTATATATTTTTTTATTTCCTTCCTTTTTTCTCTTTATTTATTTTTTATATACTTATATCTATTATTTATTTGTAACTAAAGAAATAATAATATTATAAATATATATATAATAAGGGTTTGTGACGGTTACAGATGTATTTTTTAAATTGTAACCGTCAATCTTTTAAAAACAGGAGTAAACCATTGATATACATAGGTTTGTAACAGGTTACTGATATTTCTACTTATCCTGTTACTTCATCCGTAACTTTTTTATAGACACGTACAGAATTCCCCATAACTTTAACCACTTTTGATTCCCAACCTTCCTTCTTCATCCTACGACCGAATTCGGTATTTCCAGCCGGTTTATGTCCCTCATCTTCACAGTAAGCTACGTACATTGCATAAACGTCCCTGGTCCTCTTTCCGTCGATTTCATCACTATATTGATACAAAAATGAAAGGGCACTATCAGATTGAATAAAGTATTCAATTGTTTGTTGTTCGATAGTGTCCGAATTGGATAGTTTATTTCCGTTTTTGCGTATTCGCTTAATTCCTTCGAGTGCTAATTTGAGTATGTAAGACTTGGCTGTATCACTCGAAAGTTTTTCATCTAAATTTTCATCGATAACTTTAACTTCTGCATCACAAGGAATGACAACTAAACGTCTACCAATACCACCTGACTTATCTTTAAACTGCGGCATCTTATTACAAGTAAAAATGAGAGTCGCCTTTGAACGTATAGTAATCGGAACAGAATAGATTGGTCGCAACATAACCGGATCGCCAGATGCGAGTGTTTTGAAATTGGCTGACTTGTCCAGGTATGATGCATCGATATCATCAGCGATGTTCATTAATTTACCAGACATGCCATAAACGGCTGTATCATCATCAAATTTATCTAATGGCACGTTCGTCTCAAGACCGTTTGTGAAAGCAGTTAACATTTTTAATAATGTTGATTTACCGTTATTCCCTTTTTCAGACTTATAAAAGAAAACTTTATGTGGAAAGCCTTTGGTCATTAAAATATGGCCAAACATTTCTTCAATCACTATCCGCAAATCTTTTCGATTACAAGTAAAGAAATCTAAGAATTGATCCACATGCTCGTCATAAGCATCCTCATCATATTGAACATCCAAAAAATAAGGTGTAAAACCGGCATCGATTATTATTGGCTCACCATCATCGATAATAACTCCATTTGGCAACTGGATAACAAAATCATTGTCCTCTACTACGTTTGATTTTATTTTAAATAGCTCAATTAGCTGCTTATGTTGGGCTGGCTTCAATTTTATATGCTTATCTATTTCACGCAGTAGCTTATTGGAATCGGTAATATAACGGTCCAGTTGCTTAAAATAAATTTGATTGTTGTAATAATGCAGATCCAGACGTTTGGCCAAAACTTCGCTCGTCATGACCATATCTTTTGGATTGAGCCATTGTTGCGAACTAGGTGCTGGCTTTTTATCTAAAACTGATTTAATCGTATTATTTAGCTCATCATCGTCCATTGCTTCGGCAAATACTTTGGTATTGATAAAAGTTGCAAGGACCTGCAGCGTCTCATTGTCGATCATATCGGTGCCATACTGCTCTAGCGTTGTGAGCAAATGACTGTATATTGCACTATTGCGCCCTTGCCCTTCTTTAATGCCTAGTAAATTATGTTTTAATTTAGAAGGATACAAGAGCAAAGGAAGCTCTGGTAACGTGCTCACATCTTCAAGATAATGAGCATTTTCCATTGGTCGAAGTTTGCCATTTTGCTTAATCGTAGCTTGTGAGCGTGTGCCTGTTTTATAATCGACTTTTAAACCGGCCACTGTTGTTTTATCTGTGTAGTTTTTTATTGGTGTTGTCATGCCCTCGGCCTTTGGACGCTTATACCAAAGGTGAAAACCTCGACTTGTTTCTACACGTAACGATGGATAGACAGAATAAATATATTCGGCAGCCTCTGAACGTGTATCAAAGTCCACGACCACTATATCTTTTGTTAAAATGACACCGGCATCTTTATAATTTTTATGATCTGTAGAAAATATGTCGAATGAGTGTTTAGGCTTCTTTTCTTCTAGCTCGATATAGCGCAATGGTTTTATAGTAGACTTCAAACCGTAGCACCTCCTTTCTTACTTTCTTTATTAATAACTTAAAAACCACAACTTTTTTCCGATATAATATGAAATATAAGGAAAGGTGGTATATCTATGAGCCAATGTCCAGCATGTGATCAATACACACTAGAAATTACTCACACTGAAGATGATATTGAAATCCGTTGTACAAATTGTGGATATGATGCAGATTAACAAGGGATATATTCCCTTGTTTTTTATTTAACTTCCACAGTACCATCTAAACCAACGTTATAAGGAACACCCTCATGCTCATCTTCTAAATCATCAATGCTCATTTGTTGTGGTTGTATTAATAAAGAAATATTCGTACCAGCTGCAGGATAAATGGCGTTTACTCTGTCTACATCCTCTGTTGCTACATTGAATTTGAGAACAGTCTTTTTATTGTCGCGCTGTAAGTTTACAAATTCAGCCTGAATCGACTCATATGGTCCCTCATCATCTGAAATTGTTAAAATGGTAATTTTACCTGTTAACCTTAATAGATCAGCAGCATGCTTCGTTTCATCTGATAAAATATGAAACATTAAAACTTCCTTTTTATCATCCTTTTGCATTTTCTTAAAAAGCACATTAATTTGAATATCGTTTGTTTGTACTGTTTCTGTTGTCATTGAACACACGCTCCTACACAAATAATTGTTTTTGAATCATTTTCACGTACCAATTTAAGTCAATTTTCCGTTTTTCAAAGTCTTTTAACTCACCATTCCACACAATAGCTTGCTCTGGACTATTAGAAACCTTTTGGTATTTTTCATCACGTACCTTAAAAACACCACCTCGCTTCGGATCTGTTGTTGCAAATATCCGATTTACTTTCTGGAGCTCTTTCATCTGCATTTGGCCATCTTCAAAAACCTCACACGTTATACCGTCAAATTTGCCAGCCTTCGCAACCAATTGAAAAGCCGTTAAATCCTTTTTAAACGTATTAATGACTGTCTTTTGGATAGGTATATCATGCATATAGTAATTGACCAGGGCTGCATCGATAATAGATAAACTATTACGTTCCCATGTCCCACCCTCGAAATTCTTCATAATCCCTTTGGCAACAATTTTCCCATCTGCATAACGGACACAATAATTATTGGCATCACGTTGAGCAATTTTATTAATCTCATTTACTTTGAAAGTTATTTCATAGTGTTTACTAAATCGCTCAATTACTTCATCGATAAACGGTCGAAACGACTTGTCCTCATACTTAACAATTAATCCATCTGTATTTGATTGAATAAGCTCTATAAACGGCTCTAATAATACAATCAAATGGGTAAGAATGAGTTGGCCATTTACTACGATGTTGTTAAATTGTTGTGGATCAAACAATGCATTAAATTCCGACTTGCAAGCACCTACTGCAGCATTGAGCAAAATTTTATATATTTCCTCTTTTGATTCACCTGCAGCTTGATACTTTAATCGATCCTGATATATTTTTTCGTATCGTTCAGGCATCTTGGCGGCTCTACTTATAAAGCCATTATTAATTTTTAATGTTGGAAAATACGATTTCGCATCGATGTGTAAAAAGTACCCTTCACTCAAATAATTTTCTTTCGCTGCATGCAATCCACCAAAGCCATACGTATGTGTTAATCCAGCAAGCTTATATTCAAATTGTCGTTTTTCTAAATCTGTTATGGATCCACCTTCTAAATAGGACACATGGATATTGTTATAAAAATCGACAACTGATTTTGGCAATTCATTTATTTTGAGTCTCTTGTCATAGCTAAGTTTTAATCGATCGCGCTTGTGGTCCTTCATTTTAAAGGCTTTTAATACGGTAGATGCTAAATTTGCTCTTGTCTTTTTTACATCAGATGGATGTAATTTGAACGTATCAATAATTTCAAATTTGGAAGTAAAATAATCTTCACGTTTTTGAAAGGCTTCTCCGGTGGCTTTTACATCGTTTTCACAATAATCAAGGATTGTTTGGACTTCCTCCGGTGTTAAATCCTTTTGGTCAAAATCAACAGGCGTTTCAATTATATTCATGCCTAAATTGGCCATAGCCTCTTTTAAAGAGAGTGATTTATTTATCAACTCTTGTCTTACATCCAAAGTAAGAAAGCCACAATTTACTTTTCTTTTAAATGTGCCAGCCATAATTTGTTGACTAATTTTATATGGGTTTTGGTCTGTTAGAATAGCCCATAAAATGATGTCGTCATAATAATAATTATTAAAGCCAACAAGAATATCTTTTGAAGAAAGAGCGCTTTGTAGGCGCTCTTTATCATTGTGTATGCGTATGATTCTATTGTTGGCCAGATTTAAGATGACACACATCCAATCATTAGGGAAAACCTCAAAATCATACACTTTGAACATATTATAATGGCTCCGGTTGGCTTAATGAGAAGTTAACGAATGTACCATTTTTAGATTTAGAATGCTTAATATCCATTTCGCATTGGGTGCCTAGTGCTTCCTTAAATGCATTGACTAAATCAGTCTCAGGTGAACCGAAAACAGAAGGGTCCAATTCGATGTTTAGTGCATATGCACATTTCATCGTTTGTTTTAATGCTCGTGCCATCATTTTTTCGGTGAAGAAGATCATTCCAAAATGTTTACGGTTTTCAAACCCTTCATTTAATAGTTCAAGATCAAGTTGTAACCATTCTGTGCCTTTATCATTTACACGCCATTGCACCTCTGAAAGTACAACATCATATCCACCCTCTGGAAGTGCCTCGTGATCGTCCACCGGTGATGTTTTAGGATCAAATCCCTCTGCTAATAATTTTTGAGCCATAGCTGCTAAGTTACTCATATTCTTCGTCTCCTTTGGTAATAGTGATAATAATTTTTTACATTGTTCTTTATCAAACATACCGATATGTGCCGTTTCTCGTGTTAATCCCATCATATCGGCTAATTGTTGATATGCTTTTGAACGACTAACTTTTCCATACTTCCACCGAACATCAAATCGTGCATGGCACAATTTACGTAATTCCCTCAATTCAGCATTTGCCATTGTGCCAAGTGGCGTTTTACCTCGCCCATGCGTGCCTACCCTAGCATCACATGGCCTACATATATATAAGTTGGTGCGATAATCCGTGCCATAAAAATCTTTCGAACTGATAAACTCAGCTTGTTCTTGGCAATATGGACAAATCATTTAGTACGTGGAGCTCGCGGTGCCCTTGGAGCACCTGGTCTCGCTGTACGTGGTGCTTTTACAGTTGTATTCGGTGCATTGGCTGGCGGTGGGTTGTCATTCACATATTGTTCGATGCCAGGATCACTATTATTTTCAGTAATCTTTTGTTTTAATTTTTCTGCTTCTTCACTCTGAATAGATTCAGCTCCACCATGATAGTTAACACATACATCACCTGATTCAGTTTCAAATTGCGGTTCACCACATACAGCGCAATACATTCCTGTATACTTTGGCTCTACATTTGTTTCTGCCGATACTTCCTCAGCCAATTCATTTAGTGTTTTCTTTTCTTCTACAGGTGTTGTAGATTCTTCTACTTTAGGTTGTGGAGCTGTAGCATTCCCTTTATCAAATGCACCGATAACAGAATCTAAAATATTTAAAATACGCTCGTCTTCAATCCAGTCACGTTGATAATTTTTACGGCGATCTACAACACGACGAAGATATTTTTTACCGATTTTTTGGCACATAATGTTTAAATCGCAGTTACCATTTACAACATTTAAATCCTTATCCCCTAGTGATGGGATTGGCTTTTCAACGTTATTTTCAAGCTTAGTAGCATAACGGCTGATATAAATAACGTTCATCGGTAGGGCTTTAAGTCGAACCACAATAGAAGTAATGAAAGTTTTACGTAAACCCCAGCCTTTTCCATATGGAACGTCACCAATATAATCAACGTCGTTTTCTTCGCAAATTGCTTGCTCAATTAGGGTTACTAAATCATCAATTACATCAATAACCACAGTTTCAAAACCATGACCGCCCTTTTCCAAGTCTTTAATAAGCTCTAACATTTGTTCAACAACAGTCTTTTTAATTGCACCTGTCTTTGGATCACGTTCATTTTTCAAATCAACTGATGGTGTTTCAATTTGCGCTGCATTCCCATCTGTATTGAAAATAACTGGATTAGGAAACTCACTAGCTAAATAGGATTTACCATTCATTGTTGGTCCCCAGATGAAATAATTACGTGGTGTTTCAATTGTTTTCTTTGGTTTGTTTGGTGGTAGTGCCATTGTTATTTAGCCTCCTTCACTTTTTTCATAGAAATTTTTGCATAGCCCTTTTTAGGTGTTACTTTTTCAAACCTTTTAGCAATTCGTGGATGTGATTCACGTAAAGCTTTTGAATCTATTGAGGTCGATTCAGTAGGAAGAACCAAAGTAATTGTGCATTGGTCCGTTTCAAATGATTTCACTTTGTGTTCCATCATTAATTGATAAAGTTTGTCCTTTATAGCTTTGTACTGCGTTTCAATCTCTTTATACGATTGCATTTGCACCTCGAATGCCTCTACCTTACTAGCAACAATAGCAATCTCATTTTTTTCTTCTAAAGTAATAGAATAAAAATCAGCTTCGGACATTTCCGGATTTTGTTTCAATGCCTCGCAACGTTTCCAGAACAACTCAATGGCTTGTAAAATTTGATTTGCGTATGCTTCGTCAAAATGGATGACCTCAATTTTTAAAAGCTCTGGGTCGAATTCAGCATCGAAATTGTCTGGACGTTCATATAAAGCCAACCATCCTGCAGGTAAATCAAATACGTACATGTAAAGTTGCATTTGTGCCTTGTAAACTTCCATTGTTGGTTTTTTCCCATGTGTTTTAATTTCAAGTAACAACAATTCCGTTTTATCAGCACCATCACAGTTACCACGAATACCAAGTTCTTTATCTATCACAGTATCCGGTTGAAAATTCGTTTCGTTTATTACATTAATATAGTCACGAATTTGTGGCTCCATTGTTTGTCCATATACCGTATATTCATTTCCTTCAAATACAGTTGGTACTAATCCCGTTTTTTCTTTTGCAAGCTCGTATTGTGATTTGTATTTGCTTAAGCCTAAAATTATAGGAACGTCCGAACCTCCTACAAAAGAACGGCGGTTTTCAGTGACATTTTTATCATCTGTTTGGAACATCTATTTTTCTCCCTCCAAAGCAATCTTTATTTTGTTATGAATTTCCTCCACTTGTTTTAAGTAGTTTTTCAAACCATTTATAGCTTTTTTATCAATCAATAACTCTTTGTTAACAATTACAGTTAAAGCGTTCAAAATGGTATTAGAATAACCTTTAAATCGCCACTTAGATGTTGTCTCTTTGGTCGTTGGATTATAAACTTCTTCAAGACGTTCAATTTGGACATTCAGATTGTCGTATTCTTTAATACGGACAGTACCCAAATCAATGAGTATGGGTTTTTCCTTTGTTTCAGCCATCTGCCTCACCCCTCCAAGTAACGAACAAACAACTCATCCGTGAAATCTTTCTTTGTTTTCAAGGCACCGTATATTAATTCCTCGATTGTATCTTTGGTAATGAAATGATAGACTGTGACCTTTTTATCTTGGCCATTACGATACGCTCTACCTAATGACTGCTCGTAATCTTGCAAGCTATAAGTTGGTGTATAGAAAATAACAAGGTTGGCATATTGCAATTCAATTCCTGCAGCACCAGCCTGGTATTGAACAAGGGTCACACTCCCCTTTAACTTTGGCCATGTATTACGAGCTGGCAGTTCAGATCGTTGACCACTCACCTCGAACACTTTTTTCTTCAACTTAGTCATTAATAAAAGCAGCGCTTCTTTTTCAGCCTTAAAGTTATAAAAAATAATAATGTTTTCATTGGTACTTTCAGCTAGCATTTCAATATATTCGAGCTTGTTCTTTTGATTGGCATAGAATCGTAACCCCTGTGCAAGCTTTGGATAAGTGTCGTAGACAACCTTTTCACCATCAACTTCTAAAATGCGATCTTTCTTTAACTTCAAATACTCATTGGATCGCTTGAAAAATACGTCTTCAATAACCATTGGCGGTAAATCCAGACAATCATCCTTAGATAGTTTCACACTAAAAGATTGATACATTTGTTTGAGCACATTTTCACGTGTCCACCCAACAACTTTATTCACTCGGCGTTGACCAAGATAAAGTGTGTCAAATACTCCATATTCCCGCTCAAATTGCGTTTTACTTTGCGCCAAATTAAACATAATGAAATAGTTTATTGTATCGCCCCACCCATTGCTTGACGGTGTTGCAGATAAGAGTACAAAATAAGTACTGGCTTTAACTAAGTTTTTAGCAGCCTTACCACGCTGTGATGTGGATGTTTTTACATAATGGCATTCATCGAATATGACAAACCATCCTTTATATTTCTTCCAATCTGCAAATAACTTGCCATAAGACAATAGATCGTAACTAATTTCAATACCGTAATAATTAGCGACCGTTTGAATATCCCTATCCCATCCACCTTCTTTTATTTTTTGTGGTGGTGCCACAATCAAAAGTGGCTCTCCATTGCTATGGAGCAAATAATGGTGAATAGATAAAATAGTTTTCCCTGTGCCAGTATCAAGCGCATATAAATAATTTGCTTTTGCTTTCTGTAGCACATCTTTTTGATACTCATATAACATGGAATCGGTCGAGATTATTTCGGACATCTTCGACACTGTATGCGACAAATGCTACACCTCCAGCAGCTTGAATTTTTTCGATATTGTATTTTTGTAGCTCGCTCACAACGCCACCTGGTCGCTTTACTTCAATGCCTACGAACTTTCCATTGATACAAGCTAGGATGTCAGGTATTCCTGACTTTTGAAACATGTCGCCATGCACTTTCATCCACCAATAACCTTGCGAGTCGAGCCATTTCTTTATTTGATTTTCAATTGTTTTTTCGAGTGGTTTTCTCGTCATACTAGGAAACAACCTCCCGATTTGATATACTGATTTCAGATAAATTATTTTGATTGGAGCCTATGACCGGTGCAACGGTATAGGCTCTTATTTTTTGTCCACTACAATAGTTCCTTGCTGCCATTCGGCAACGAACTCATGAAACTTCCAGCCTTTATTGGCTAGATTATGTTTTACGAAATAATCACCCAAGACTTCTAAAAGACAATCATTCATTAGACTCAACCCCTACCATTTAATAGTTAGACCTAAGCCTGAAAGATGCCTACTAGCTTTGTAGCCATTCTCTAGTAGTACCGATTGAAAAATGGATACAATTTGTTTGTCTGTATTGTGGTAATATGTGTACTCACAAAGACCTTTTTCAGCTTGCGTTTCAATCCCTTTAATAAGTTTTTTAAATTCATCGCTTTCCAATGCATTTGCCTTCAATTTACTAAAATTACTACCAGCAACTTTTTTCATTTCATCTGCAGGTTGAAGTTTCATCACTCATTCACCTCCTCTCAATGCCTGGTAAACTTTCTTTGCATATGCAACTTGTTGCTTAATGTATGGATCTGTTTCTTTTCCACCACTCGCTAGCCAGTCACCTATTCGCTGTTTAACATCTGATAGAACGTTTAAAGGTAACTCGCAGGCAATTTGGTGTAGCTCATATAATGGCGTAACACTTGTTAAGGCTTCACCGACTAATGCAACTGGTACTGGTTTAATGTTCATTTGTTTTCACCTTCTGTATTAGTAATTAGCCAATCTTCAATAGTTTGACGATGAAACAAAATACGACCACGCACTTTTTTATGTGGAATCTCATTTTGACGAGCCATAGTGTAAATAGTTGTTTTACCTACACCAATTAATCCAGCAACTTCATTAACTGATAAAGTTATTTTTTCCACGACTATCACCCCTTACATTATAAAAATTCGGTATTACCGAGATTTCTCGGTAAAAAAATTTGCTCCATAGATAATTTAAAATAATCACTAAGCTTAAACATTTCATCAGCTGTAAATTCGACCTCTCCTCTTTCTTTCATTCCGTACGAACCTACGCTAATACCCAATATCTTTGCTACATGTTCTTGATAAAGTTTATTTTTTTTACGGAGCATCAGCAAATTCCATTGCATACGTTCACCTCCTATGCACCAATTCTATTCGGTATCACCGAATAATGTCAACAAAAAAATTCACTTATAACGAATTTTTTAGTTTTGAGTACAATATATTAATGGTATACTCGTTATAAATAAAGATAAAATAAAAGCAATAATAATAAATTTTGATAAATGTTAATAAAAAATTCGGAGGTTTATGATGGATAAGATAGAAAAAGACTTAGCTATATTTGTAGGTGAAAAAGTTAAATTTTTTAGGAAGAAAAAAAAGATGACTCAAAAAGAGTTAGGTGCAAAAATCAGTAAAAGCGATAATACCATTTCTAATTACGAAAAGGGTCTTATCGCTCCATCTCAAGATGCTTTATTTGCTTTGGCTGAGGCATTGGATATTAAAGTTGATGATTTATTTCCAAAGAGGGATACTTCTGAATCACTACATCAGGCATTACTTGATTCAAATGAAAATTTCGATATAAACGACATGTTATTTTTAAAACAACTAATGGAATACATTCAAACACTTGATGAAAACAGTCGTAAACATTTACTTGGAAATATTGAGATTGCGGTTGAGCTTTTCAAAAAGCAGCATTAATTCATTGGAATCTTTACCTGTCTTAATTGCTTTATTTTTCAAATTAATAAATTCAATAAGTAACTTAACTTCTTTTTTGTTCATGCTACGCTCCACCTTTTTATAGTAAAAATTATGTAAGAAATGAGGGTGTCAATTGACTTATCAAGTCGGTAGATGCCAACTTCGAGAATTGCTCTTAAAAAACGATATGACACAAGTAGAGTTAGCTGAAAAATTAAGTATTATGCCTCAACAAATACAACATTATATTCAAAATAATCGAGTCATGTCGCTAAAAGTAGCAAAAAACATATCTACAATTCTTAATTGTAATATTGAAGAACTGTACGAATGGATTGAAGATGGCACTTAAGAGTAGAATTTTTCTACTCTACCCGACCTAAAATAAGTCAATTGACTTATTAACACTATACCAAATTTCTTTCACTCATAGCGTATTTATTTGGAAGTAAAGCAAAAATATATAAATTACCCTTTAATTGTTTTTTATTATATCATAAAAAGGAACGAATGTTCCTATTTTTTAAAAAAAATAAAAGGAGTGGTCTTTATGGCGAATATTGTACAGAGAGGCGAAAATTCATACCAGTTCACTGTAAGTCTTGGAAAGGACTCTAGAGGCAAGTACCCACGTGTTACAAAAACATATATCGTGGAGAACAAATTTACACCAAAGCAATTAAAAGAGTATTTGGATAGTGAATATCTAAAATTTAAAAACGAAGTATTATCAGGAAATTACATTCAACCACAAAAGATGATTTTCTCTGATTTTGCTGAAGAATGGGAAAAGAAATATGCATCTACACTTGGAAAAACTACTTTTGGAAACCACAGGAGAAAATTGAGAGACCATATACTTCCAGTGATAGGGCATGTGGAAATGAGTAAGATTAATGAAATGATTCTTCTTGATTTATTATCAAACTTGAAACGCAAAGATGGTAAAGAAGGTAATTTATCGTTTCATTCTAAACAAGATATCTACCGTACCTTGCAAAGCATATTTAAGTATGCAACAAAATGGAAAATAATAAAAAATAACCCTATGGACGGTATAGGAAAACCAAAAGCTACAGATACAGAAGAAGAAAATGGAGATTTAAAAGTATATGACGAAAATGAAATAGTACAATTAATGCAACTTTTACAAAGTGAGCAACCTATTTGGAAACTTTTTTTTACACTTGCATTAGTGGCTGGGTTAAGACGCGGAGAATTGTTAGGTTTAGAGTGGAAAAACGTAGATATGGTTAACAATCAAATCGAGATTAAGCAAGCAATAGTTTTAACTGAAAACGGACCTCATATCAAAAAAACAAAATCAAGGACATCTAAACGAATTGTTACATTACCTGTGAGTATGATTGAAGAATTAAAAACCTATCGAAAAAAATGGGTAAAGGATAAATTGAAGTTTGCTGATAAATGGGAGGAAGAAGAATACGAGTGGGTTTTCTGCAATGAAAAGGGACAACACTTGCACCCTTCTAGTCCAACAAATAAATGGAGTAAGTTCCTAAAAGTTAACGAATTTAAATATATTCGATTGCATGACCTACGTCATACATCTGCAAGTCTTTTAATAGCTCAAGGTGTGCACGCTAAAATTATATCTGAGCGTTTAGGGCACTCTGATATATCAATTACGATGAACACATACGGTCATGCTTTCAAGTCGGCGGATCGTGCAGCAGCTGATAAATTAGAAATTCTATTCCAACCGCAAACTAAAACCAACTAACAAATTTAATTGATGCAAAATTGATGCAAAATTGATGCAAAACTTTTTGATAATTTGTAATTCAAAGAGGTAAATGCTGATAAACTAAACCATGAAAACCGCGTTAAATCGGCGTTTACGATAAAACCCGATAATCCTCAACAAACATATATCCACATTTGAGGAGTGGTGGTTTAAAACTTTCTATAATAACTACGGCATACGCGGCTTTTAACTTTACCATTAGAGCCTCAAGGCTTCAAAGCGACTCACCCTTCTTTATTGGAGGGTGAGTTTTTTATGTAAAAAACAACGTTAATACAAAGCTTTTTTATATAATCATAATAGATAATATTTAGCAACACACTTATGTCCCACCTTACGGGCCTTTCTTTCCCCTTTTTATCTACAGGTTTCTTAAAAAAAGGTAATAACAAAGAAAGGAACTGACCCCAATAGGTATAGACAAATAAAAAAAGCATCTTCCAAACTTTCTTCATGAAAATTTTCTCTAATTAAGCTATCTATGTATTGTTGCGCTTCTGGATTATTATCAAAAAAATTCCCAAATTTGATAGGCTACTTAAAATTCTTCATTCTAATACTCTTTTTTCATTTCAGCTTGCAAAGCTAATTTATTACCAAGACTCATGATATTATTTGCTTGTTTAAAAAAATGAGCGCCTGGTTATGTGTTTTAGTGGCTTAATAATTTTTCTAATCTGTGTTTTCTAGGCTTGATTAACATACATTAAGACTAAATCCTCCCGAGCTGTAGCAACGGTCAAATCACTAAAGTACTCGACTATCTTTTCCCATTTCACTACTCTGATTTAATCTTTAGCCAACAGCCTTTTAGAGTTGTAACATTCTTGTGAAAGGTCATATAAAAGTTTATCCAGTATTGGTATTGGTAAATATACATTGCGTCATTTTAAGGTTTTCAATCACCTTGTAGTTACGTTGTAATGTCTGTACTGCCATATCATAAACTACATATTTATGAAGAAGTCGTCTTTGTTCAAAGCTAATCATACAACTGAACGCTCCTTGTGAATAATTGGAGCAACTGCTAAAACAACTGATAGTAAAAGTACGCTTTGCTCGTTTTGTAAAACAGTACGCTTGAAATGAATCACCCGTAATCTTTACAAGCTTTACTCTCCTCCTTGTAATTTCACCGCTTTTTGACATATACATCATGTTTACTAATTGATTACGTTTCATAACTTTTAGCAGTTGTTCTTTGATTACAGTACACTCTCTCGACAAGAATATTCGTTCGTATTTATACCATAACTATTGTTCGTTTTTTAAAATTTTTGCGAAATAAAAAAGACCAGGCTCACAAAGTGATAACCTGATCCTTATAGTAATAGTATATGTGTTGACACTATGATTATATTGATAGAATACTGAATTAAAAAATGTATAAAATACCTTATATTTAATATACATACAAAAAGCCGCAAAACGTTGATTTAACATTCATTAGTGACTTTCTGTTGTATTTCCAAACTTCCATTTGGGAACCTATATTAGATTTACTATATATAATATAATATCATAAATAATTAATTATTTAATCATCCAAAAATTTTGTAGCAATTATTGCATTGTTGCTTAACAAACACGGAATTCCATCAATTAATGGATATGCTAATAAACTCTCTTCAGAATAATAACACCCTTTAATGAACTTTAATGGAGATTTTGTAACTGGACAACAAAGAATAGCTGGTGGTTTATGGTCGTCTTTTTGTTTTTCTATCACTATAATATTTGCTGGATTTAATGGGTTCATATCATTATTCAATGCCTTATTTAAAAGAATTTTGTATCCTAATTGATTTATCTTATCTTCTAATCCTTTTATATACCCTAATCTATCCATTCTTTCTTTTGCTTCACTATTTGCCCCTTCATAATAAGGCTCTACTAAGACCACATATTTACTTGCAACTCTATATAGTTCCTTTAATGCTTCTAATTCTTTGCCGCCATTAGGTTCTAAAGCATGCACAGTATAGACTAAATCAATTGAATTATTGGCTAAAGGCATATTAAATAGATCACCTGTAAATAATTCAACTTCTGATAATTGACCTTCTTCTAATAATTTTTTAGCATATTTTATTCTCGACCATGATAAATCGAAACCAAAAATTTTGTCATAGTTTACACGACTTGATTTAATAATCTCTAATAATGATGTGGCTTCCCCAACACCTACTTCTAAAATAGTTTTACAACCATTTAAATCATCTAACACTTCAATAAGATTTTTTAAGTGATGTTTTTTTGCATTTGGATTTTCTTTATAAGATTTTGTATAATTACCTGCTTGAAAATCATAACTAATTAAAATATCTTCTATTGAATTCGAACTTGTATTAGATATTTTCTTTAAATATTGAATAATATTTTTATTTTCATGCTTGTAAAGATATTGTATTCTGCTTAACAAATTTATTTTATTCATTTCAACAACTCCCCTAAATATTACCACCAATGATGAATTTCTACTATCTTATGCATTTAACCTATTTATTACCCTTTTTACCCAATCATTTAATTTCGTTATATATATTTACATATTTTATTGTAATACATTTATATTTAAAAATAAAATATCCGTAAAAAGTCATTTGGGCACATTTCTTTCCTTAACATTGTAAATCCACTTTTTTCGCAGATATATCTTAACAAAGTATACTTATAATACATAAATATTCCAATGTTTTTTTAAAAAAAGCCCAGACTCAAAGTTAATTGAGTACCTGGGGCTTCGTCATTGGTATATGCGTGTTCATTTGTTTGTTTACAATGACATTAATAGATTACTACATCATTCTCAACAAATACTCAACAATACTATTTATTTACTACATCTTTGTTGAATCGTAATCTACAAACCAATCAAACGATCCGTTGTCATCACAACACTTAGTAAATCCTTTAAGTGTGATTCCTGTATAATACCATCCTTCACAGCCTGTGCAATAAAGCTTTCTGTTTCAGTTTTCATAGCTGGTGAATCCGGATACCAATTTGTATTTGCCACTATAATTTCCTCTTTCTTATCTTCCACAATAAATTGGACTTTCAATTTGCTATTACTTGGTAGGAGTACTTGTCCTTCTAACTTGTAGCCTTTAGGCATCTTCCAATTCGCTTTCACTTCAAAGTGTGTACGGTCAATTGCATTTGTCCATGTTCCGCCCCATTCAATACCTAGCTTTTCGCAATGGCTCCTACTCGACTTAATGTAGTGACATCATACTATGATTGTGGAGGACCAACCGCAATATCCCAAGCTAGACTTGATTTATGATTGCTGTTTAATGTCCAGGTAACAACTTTCCCTGGGCGCGTTCGTCCCTGTGTATACAGATAATGTTGCCGTGCTTGTGAGCGATATGTTTCAGTGATGAAGATGTTCTAAATGCCCGCCTTGTAGCACTCCTGAAATAGCAATCTACACGCAGTTTGTACTCTGGGTAAAAGCTCTGCAAGTCTCGGCATGTAATTGTGACACTTGTCATTTGCATCATCCTTTTTTATCTTTATCAATTTGAAGTTGTGTAAATACTTGATTTCTAACTTACCGAGATTCTCAATCAACTGGTACCTTCTAATGCGTAATCTAACGCTGTATTACAAAAAGTGAACTTAATTAGTAGTGAAGACGCCCCAGTTACTTATTACAACAATCAAGAAATATATAGAACGCTATATAATATCTTTTAGTACGCTGTAAAACAATAGATTCAACCGAGTAGTACTAGGTTTATTAATTAATTACCTTTATCATAAATAATATAATCTTGAATTGTAATTTGTTTTGATAGCGGTGGGAAAAGCATTCCAAATGAAGCTTTATTACAAGTCGAATATCTTTGAATAAAAAAAGCCCAGGTTCAAGATTAATTGAGTACCTGAGCATTTGATTATATTTATCATCCTGTTTCTAGCAAAAGAATACTGGAACTATTTACTCTAGTTCATATGTCACTATTTTCATAACAATCTATCCAAAAATGGTTTTTAAAACAGTAATACTATACATAGTATATTTACCACTTTTATCATAAGCGTAAATTACAACTTCTCCACCTGGCTTAATTCCTTTTATTCTAACTCCATCTTCTATTTTAACATAGCTTGAACCTGATTTTACTTCAACTTTGCTCATGCCCCATAAATCTATATAACGATTTACCACCAAATCTTGTTTAACAAAATTGAAACAATTAGAGTCATTCTTACAATCTTCAATACTAGCTGCGTAAGCATTCTGTGTGTCCGATAATGAAACGAACATCAAAGTAGAAAGAGCTAAAGTAAAAGCTAGAATTATTTTTGAGAATTTTTTCATGTTATTCACCCTTCTTTATGTAAAAAGTAGATTTAAGATACTATAGCAAAAAAACACTATATAGTTATTTTTATACTAACATTCCTTAAATTAGAAATCAATTATTTTTCCGATATTTGGATTTTTCAATAAAGGTTTTAGCCATTATTTTTAAGACAGAAAACTTATCGAACCTAAAAGACAGCAAAAAGAATGCATCGAAAAATGCGTAGAACTTCACTCAGTCTTTCAATCCTACTCAATTTAATAACTTACTTAACAAATCCTCATGCCATTCATTATGATTCTGATTGACAACTACATCTTCTTTAATGAATTTATCCGCAGACAACTCTTTTAGTGTTAACAGCGGTATTAGTGGATAATATAATTCCTCAACTTCGTAAAGGACCTCAAATGCTAAATACTCCACATTGTGCGTCTTAACTTTTTTAATAAAAACATCCCAATTTATATCCTTTGACTTAATTAGCCGATAGATATCCGTATATTTAAAAAGAGATACATCCTTGTTATATTTTTTATCCTTATAAACGTCTACACATAAAGAGAGTAACGTATCTTCCCATAACAAAACTTTAAATTGAACCCCATCTATTGTTAATATTTGTACATTTTTTAGCAATTCTTCCGTTACATCTTCTTGAAGATTACGCTCACCGAATGAATATGGGAAAAATTGCAATCTAATTTTAAATATACTTAAAAATTTCATCTCGGTGGATTTAACTAAATCAAGCGGTTTTAGGTTTTCAAGTATCCTATCCCCAGTGTCCAAATTCACATTAGCGTTATATGGCATGTAACCAATAGACTGTAGACATTGTACGACCTTGCCTTTATCTTTATAATTCACTAACACCTTACTATCGTAGTACGGACTGTGAAGACTGTCCTTATAGATCGTTTGGCAATTTGGCAGCCCGTCTAATAAAGCATACGGAATTTCTGCTCTATTTAATATTTCTATCAACTGTAATTGATGTTGTAACTGTTCATTGGCGATCTCTTTGTGCAATTTATATTCTAAATTAGCCATTGTTTTTAATTTTACATACCCGTATTCAAAGTTAGTTTCATCCACTATGTACTTTCTTATAATTACAGATACATTTGGGAAAATATGATGCATTTTTAATAGCCCTATTACTCGTACCCAATCTAAAGGCATTTTAAGTAATTGTTTTAAAGTATCAACCTCTACATACGATAAACTTTCTTTCGAGAGTAATAATATAAGATTATTTTCCCAATCAGTATATACCAATTACTCTTTCCCCTTCCATTTCCCAATAAAATTGAATCAAACTATGACAATATAAAAGGAAAAGGCACCTATAAATGTGCCTTTCTCCATAACCATTCATCTATTCAATTTATTTAACGACTAATAGAAACAAATCCATTACTAACTAAACTTTTCTTGGATAGGCGTTTCTTTAGCATTCACTCGATACGATTCTACTACTGATATACATGCTAGTATTCCAGCAATAGACATTAGAAACCAAGCTACATTGGAACCTAAAGTTGTAAACACAAAACCAAAAATTAATGGTCCGACAGCTGCCCCTAGAGAAACACCCATTTGACTAATAGCAGTTGCTTGCCCTTCTCTTCCAGGATAAGCAGCTCCTGTTACATAGTGTAGTAATCCAGCCCAGCCCCAGCCACCACCATAGGCTAGAATAGCCCCTACTACTTGTAGAGTGTGTGAAGGCATGGTTAATGCTGCTGTACCTAATGATCCAACGATAAACATTGATAGTAACAATATTTTTTCAAGCCCTCTAAAACGGTCAATTGCTAACCCAGCAAAAACCCTTACTAGAATATTTGTTATCGATGCAACTGCGGCCACCATACTAGCCTTTACTAATGTAATTCCTCCATGTGTTAGAGACGTAATCAAAAATCCACCTAAGCTATTTCCAATTGCAGCGCCTAGGCCACCTGCTATCGCCAACAACATTAAATGTCTATTTAAGCGTAGTTTTGTTGCATTTTTCTTTTTAGCATTGCCATGTTCATCATCTTTTGAATTCATCAGTAAGATTATGCCATAGAATAAAGTTAGTCCAGCAACAAGTCCGAATAGATTTCTCCATCCTATAGGCACCGCTAAAAAAGGAACAGAAAGGCTACAAAACAAAGTTGCTGCAGGTATGGCTGCTTGTTTCAACCCAAACGCAAATCCTTGAATCTTCTCCGGGCACCGTCTGATAATTAGCATATTAGTAAATGGTTGACTGTACCCGTAGACAGCTCCCCCAAAAGCAGCACCTACCCATAACCCAATTTCCGGATATACGAACGTTAAGAAAAGGCTGAATGCAGTAACTAGAACTGCTATACCTATTATCTTATCTATGGAATGATGGCTATTTATTTGCCTACTAATATAGGCTCCCATAAGAGATCCTAACCAATATAATGTTATTGTTACGCCTATAGCTCCAACACTAAATCCTGTATCCTTCCTTATTAAATCATTTACTGCACCTGGTAAAAATACAGGAGTTGAAGTCAAAATCGTAACAAAAACTACGGTTAGCGCTGTGAAAACACTTCTTGATGTTTTTCTTTCTGATTTATTATGCTCTAACAAGAATTTTTCTCATCTCTTTCTCTTTGTTTTCGTGTTCTGCATGTAATAGACTAATAATTTCTCGTGCAATTGCATCGGATTCACATAATGTAACTGAATTAACCCCAGGTCTAATACCCGCTGCAGTAACCCAGTGAACGCCTTCAGTTGGAACACCAAAAGCAAACCTTCTTGCATGCTCTTTGCCCTCACCGTCTAAAACTTTGTTAAGAGGTCTACTTACAGCTAATCCCCCTGTATCATAAATCAAACCATTGCAACTAGGTATTTTATAAGTTTGACATTGGTTTGTTTTTAACAAATAGGACATTAATGGATCCGCATTTCGCTTTAAATTTGTCTCAGGAAGACGTGCTTCAATGAGGGCCTTAGCCTTTATATCACTATTGTTAACGAAAGGTGACACAGCATAAAATATCGATTCTTCTTCCACTACTTCTACTTTAAGTTTTGGTCCGATAATGTTAACAATTCCTGCTTCCATCAAAGCAATCATTTGTTCAATTCTAATTGCTGGTGGACCAATCGAAAAGAATGCATTTAACGGCGTATACCAATTCTTTAATTCGATTTTATACGAATCTCCATTAATACCTGCGTAATCTACGATAAGACGAATTTCATTACGTAAATCTCGTAACGCGTCTAATGCCGATTTTAAAGGACTGGTCACATTACCTCTTTTGGCCTCCTTTAAGTCTAAAGAAAGATAATGAATTAACCAATCATTAAATTCTTCGGGATTATCATAAAAATGATTTTTGACAGGATTAGCAAGCGTTTCCCAATCCCACATTAAATCATCAGGAATGCCAAAGTCCTTTAAAATGCTTCTCTCATGTTCACTTCCATAGGAATAGAGACTATATTTAGCCTGAAACTCCTGTCCAGCATTCAAACCTGATTTCTCTTCAATGATTGCCTTGTAATAAATCGTTTCTATTTCTTTCGCAATAAGTGGCCATACATCATTTTTAAAATCTACGGCTTGTCCGTCTAGCGTTTGGTTATGAAAGTTCTTAATCACCTCTGGAGTGATATATATTGGTGTGTGTCTGCCTGATGCACCCTTCTCATTTTCACCACGAGCGTGATATGGAATGCCTCTTCGAGAACCTGCATAGATGATAGGCTCTTCCCCTGAAGCTTGGTATACTAATTTGTTTCCTGTTCGTATGAATTGCCCGCCTCTTCCCTGTGTAAACAGTGACATGTAATCGAAGAAATTCAAACCGAGTCCCTTTAAAATAACAGGCTCTCCTGCTTTTATGCACTCTAATGAAACATCGGCTGGATTACTCGGGGTAATATAGATCATTCCCTTTTCAGCTGCGATTTTTCTTAATTTCTCTTCTTCTGGAGATAAACTTACCGGTGTATGACCTTGCGCTAACACGACAGCGTCCACTCTTAAATGAACATTATCCTTTTCAAGCTGTACAATCTGGCTTCCATCATATGCATCATCAATCGCAATAGCTCGTGTTTGATGAGTATATACCATGACGTTACTTGGCATAGTTAAGACAACTTCTTTAAATACCCATTCCAAGTAGTGACCATAAAAGGCACGTGTAGGATAGGAATCTGGTTTTAATTCTTCTGCCTCTCTCATGACTAATTCGCTATATTCCAAATTAGCATTCGCTATCTTTGTTAAAGACTTAGCCCATTCATACAAACAAGGACCTTGCATAATAGGACCTTCACATTCAACACTAAAATCCGTAAACAAAGTAATTTGAGAAGCTACTGTGTTCATCAATAACGTTTTCGACTGATTTGTTCTCCACACTTCGCCAGAACCTGGAAGGAAAGGGTCTATCATATAAATTTCAATTTTACCTGCATAAGAGTCTTCTTTAAAATTTGTACGAAGTCTTTCTAACACAGAAAGTCCTCTTGGTCCGCAACCTACTAAAGCAATTCTAAAAATATCTTTTGTCATTTTAAAACTCCTTCTAATAAATTTATAATGACCAACCCTGTATATTAGCTAAAGTCATACATGATTTGTGTTTACTTGCAGCATTAATGTTTTTATTAAATCTGCCGCTGGAAGAGATTGAGCAAGTTTATAGCCCTGTCCAGCCCATAAAGACATGTACTTTGGATTATCTGACTGAACAGCCTCTTTTCTTAATTTTTGTGTCATATAATGAACTTGTGGATACGCAGCGGGTGCTTCCTTGTCATAAGTGGATAGAAAATAATTTACTAACCCTCTTGCACGCCTGCCCGTAAATGCACGTGTAATATGAGTTGTTGTATAATCCGAATCCGTTAAAGCTTTTCTATATACTGGATTCGTCCCACTTTCTGGACAAAGGAGAAAAGCGGTACCTAATTGAGCAGCACTAGCCCCTGCCCCTAAAACAGCAGTAATCGTACAACCATCCATAATCCCTCCTGCCGCTATAATAGGAATATCGATTTCCTTTTTCACGATACTTATAAAAACGAGTAATCCATACTCTTCGTGAGGTTCCATATTATTTGAAAAGGAAGCTCGATGTCCTCCCGCCTCAATGCCTTGCAAACATAATGCATCGGCACCCGATTCATTTGCTATTTTTGCTTCTTCTAAATTTGTAACGGTAACAATTACGAAACTTCCATTTTGCTTTAATTCTTTTATAGTTTCAGTAGACGGACATCCAAAAGTAAAACTTACAACAGGTATTTTTTCTTCTTTGATTAAGTCAATTTTGTTATGCCAGTCATCATCATCCACGATTGGATCTCCAACTGTAGTTCCTAATAGTAATGCTTCTTTTTCTAACTTCGCTCGATAGTCGTCCACATTACAATTATCATTGATTTCATTTAGGTTAGGGACAAATAAATTTACACCAAAAATATTAGAAGACAAATTACGAAATTCTTGAATATCTTTTCTTAAATCTTCAGTTGTTTTGTATCCAGCAGCTAGAAAACCTAATCCTCCTGCATTGGATACCGCTGCGGCAAGAGCTGGCGTCGATACCCCTCCCGCCATAGGAGCTTGTATAATTGGGTATTTTAATTTATCTAACATACCGTTCTCCTTTTCATCGATGATTTAATTTTTCGAAAATTAAATTTGTTTTTTTAGAAACTCAGGACTCTTCTCAAATCGAATACCAGTTAGAAGTAAGCCTGCGCCTACTAAAACTACACTGGCCGCACCCAGTAACACAGCATCATAATTCTGAGTGGCAGTTGAGATAATTCCAGCAATTGATGGCCCAATCATTTGTCCACCTGCATAGATAGATGTAAGAATGCCAATAATCCGACTACTATTAAATGGACTCATTTGGCGTGCTAATGTTGTAGCAAGGGTTGTGATTCCCATAAAAGTGGCCCCAAATAATAGAGCACTTAAAACTACCCCTATTTGAGATACCCATAAAGCTGGTAGCGCTATTCCAAAAGCTTGCAGTGTCATTGCTAACACCAATGATTTAACAAATCCAATTTTTTTAGCTAACTCTGACCAGATAATACAAGATGGAATTGCAGCCAATCCAACCACCATCCACACTACGGTAGCATCACCATGAAAGCTCGGTATTTCTTTCGCGATAGATACAATAAATGTACCTGTCACAATATACCCTAACCCTTCTAATCCATAAGCTACAATTAGCCAAGGAATCCATTTTAAAGGAGGTACACATAGAGCACTTTCTTGTTTACTAGTTTTCTCAAAAGACAGTGGTTCGTCTTTCATGCTAATCCAAACTATCAAAACTAGTAGCATACTAACACTGGACAAACCTAACCATACGCCTTCCCAGCTGTATAAACGATTTAATATGGGTATCAGTAAACTTGATAAAAAAATGCCCAGCCCTACTCCACCATAGAAAATGCCAGACCAATTCAATTTATTTCTAATAGCTAGTTTATCTAGCACAATGCCAGAGGCCATCACAAAAACAATGGCGCTGGAAATACCGGATATAAAACGCAACCCATACCAAATAAAATAAGATTGAAATAAACCCATACTAGCTGTTGTTAGAATACTAACAACCAGACTCAACCTTAATATAAACGTTCTATGTTGCTTTACAGGAATAACTCCTACTAAAAATGCCCCAAGTAAATAGCCTGCATAATTACTTGTAGCAAGATAACCCCCTACTGCATTTGAAAACGAAAGATCACTTTGCATCAGTGGAAGAATTGGCGTATATGCAAACCTGCCAATTCCCATAGCAACGATTAAAGATAAAATACCGCCTAATAAAAAAATAGAAGAATGTTTAAATAAAATCACACCCCTTGTAAAATCATTATATAAATATCATAACTTTTTTTTGAATTATAGTATAATTCAGGTAAGTGATAGTTACCATCTTTTATTTATATAGCTAAATGGAGGGTTTACTTATGGACTTACATGCTTTGAATATTTTTAAATCTGTTGCCGAAAAAGGGAGTATTTCGCAAGCCGCTCGTGATCTTAATTACGCACAATCCAATATCACTACTAAAATTCAACAATTAGAAAACGATCTTCAAACCACACTATTTTACCGGAATAACCGTGGCACTACCTTAACTTCCAAAGGGAAGGTCTTATTAACATACGCTGAAAATATCTTTAATTTAATAGAAGAAACAGTCAAGGTGATGCAAGATAATCAAATTCCACAAGGCCCTTTATCTATAGGCTCTATGGAAACAACTGCTGCTGTTCGCTTACCATCCCTACTATCGAAATATCACCACGAATATCCAAATGTAGACTTGAATTTAAAAACAGGGCCAACTCAACAAAATATTCAAGGGGTTTTGCATCATGAACTAGATGGGGCATTCGTTGCTGGTCCTATTGACCACCCAGAATTAACTCAAAAGACTGTTATCGAAGAGGACTTGGTACTAATTACAGATACTGTTCATCCTCCTTTGTCATCTATTAAAGATATCCAAACAAGGACGCTACTAGTGTTTCGAAGTGGCTGCACTTATCGGGCAAAACTCGAACAATGGTTGCATGATGAAGGAATTACACCAAATAAAATAATGGAATTTGGTACACTTGAAGCAATTCTTGGCTGTGTCTCTGCAGGGTTAGGCATAAGTATGCTCCCCTATTCTGTTATAGAAATGCATTTACAAGCTGGGACAATTAGACATCATTCAATCCCAAATCCTTATGGAAAAGTTGAAACAATATTCATCTATAGAAAGGACACATTTATACCTACATCTTTAATTAAATTTATGGATATGTTTTGTGAGGAGAGAAACGCTTTTCAACATCCTATTTCCGTTCAATAATCAGAATAGTCAGTTTTAAATAACTAAAAAAATAATAGCATTAATTTACAGTGCTGTGCCTTATGTATATGGATATTTCCAATGAAGCTAAGCATAAAAATAGTAACGGCTTATGCGTCTTTTATCCCCTCTTACATTTATAAAGCATCTTAACCTATTTGGCTAAGATGCTTTTTTAATACATGTGTACAAGCGTAGGCACTACTTTGCATTGATATAGTAGACGAGATGATCAGTCCATTCATCGTCCTCATAGATGAAGCCTTTTCTCGTGCATTCATAAACCATTCCAACACTTTCTGCCAACTTTATTGATGCATTATTATCAAGGTTTATATGCGCTTCGATTCGATGATAATTTAATTTCTCAAACGCTAGCTCAATCGCTGCCTTTACAGCCTCTTTACCATAGCCCCTTCTCCAAAAGTGGTTATGGATGGTATACCCGAATCTAGCCCATTGAAATTCTCTCCTCATAATTGTTGAAAAATCGATAACACCAATATGTGCATTATCCTCTTTTCTAAACACACTAAATACATAAACATTGTCATCCACAGCCATCTGATAATGTTGAGTGACTAACTCACTAAACCATTCTTTTGTACAAATACCCATGTCTATTTTCCCGTCATCGTATTTATGCTGAGAAGGTAAACGATTTTCATATTCAGTAAGCCAAGAAGAATAATCATCCTCTTCTATAAATCGAATAACTAATCTTTCTGTTTCCGTTCTTATCTTATGCAATTGAACACCTCGTCTAAAAATATTCCCCACTATTCAATAGCATATTCTACATAATGGAAATATATCCTCCTTAATTAGCGGCTGTATGGCCCTTTTAAAATTTTCCTAACTACTAAACGATAGGCAACATAAGATAGAAGTTCTCTGTAGTTAACATAAAAAATAACAGCACCCTAATATTTAACGATTAGGGTGTTGTTTAAAAGCCTCATATATAAAATGGAACTGACCCCAATAGATATAGACAAATAAAAAAAGCATCTTCGATTGAAATCGGGTATAGATACCCAAACTTCAATTAGGAGGTGTTTTTTCTATGGGAACAAGAGTGAGTTATCCATATGATGTAAAAATGAAAGCGATTGAGATGCGATTAGCAGATGTACCTATCAAACAGATTTTATTGGAATTAAATACGTCATAAAACACAGGTGGAAACATGGATGCGTTGGTATAAAAATGGCGAAATCAATCGTTTGAAACAACCTGTAGGGGTATCGGCAATTTCTAAAATCAATGGCCGTATTCTTTAATAAAATATTATATATTCTGTTCCTCGTTAGCTTCCCATTTAGCAATTTCCTCTCGAACACGGGGGGCAACCTCTGTCCCGAGCAATTCGATGGCACGCATTACTTGATGATGTGGCATTGTACTTAACGGCACATACATCATAAAACGTGTAATCCCTACATGCTTACGCAAATGAATGATTTTTTCAGCGACTGTATCTGGATCACCAACATACAATGCTCCTTCAAAACTCCTTGCAGCATCAAAGCTTGAACGGTCATAATAAGCCCAACCTCGCTCTTTACCAAGCTTATTCATACCAGCTTGCGTAGATGGGAAAAATGTATCTGCTGCCAATTCTCTGTTTTCCCCTATAAAACCTATCGAGTGAGAACCAACCTGAAGTTTAGATACATCATGTCCGGCACTTGCTGCTGCTTTCTTATATAACTGTACAATCGGTGCAAATTGCATAGGGCTTCCACCAATAATTGCTAGCATAAGTGGCAACCCTAGTAGGCCTGCACGGATGGCAGAATCTTGATTTCCACCACTACCTACCCATATAGGTATAGAATTTTGAACTGGTCTTGGATACACACCTAAATTATTTATTGAAGTTCGATGTCTGCCCTGCCAAATTACTTTTTCCGATTGACGAATTTTGAGCAGCAAGTCCAAATGTTCTTCATACAATTCATCATAATCGTTCAAATTATAGCCAAACAACGGAAATGACTCAATAAAAGAACCTCTCCCCGCCATTATTTCTGCACGTCCATTTGAAATGCCATCAAGTGTGGAAAAATCTTGGAAAACGCGTACGGGATCAGCTGAAGAAAGCACAGTTACGGCACTTGTAAGTCTTATATTTTTTGTTTGCGGTGCCGCTGCCGAGAGAACCATCGCTGGAGAAGAGGCAGCATAATCCTTCCTATGATGTTCACCAACGCCAAATACATCCAGCCCTACTTGGTCCGCAAGAATAATCTCTTCGACCACTTCACGTAATCGTTGTGCATGACTAATCACTTCACCACTATAAACATCTGGCTTCGTTTCTACAAAAGATGTAATACCAATTTCCATTAAAATCTCTCCTAATCTAATTAAATTGAAAGTAAAAGTAGTCAGTACCTTTATAGTAGTACTCTTTTGCTAGTAGCTATCTTACAGCTATCTAATCTTTACTCGACTACTTATAACCCAAAAAAGTAGAGCAAAAGCGCTCACAGAAGCACCAAGTGAAGAAACCCCTTCCCAGCCAAAATGTGCGTATATTTGAGTCGAAGCAATTGATCCAGCTGCACTACCAATAGAATAGAAAATCATATATCCAGCAGTAAGTCGACTCTGTGCTTCCCTACGCAATGGAAGAATCATCGTTTGATTCGTGACATGTATTGCCTGTACGGCTAAATCCAGTAGCACAATGCCAACCACTAATGCAAATAATGATTGTTGTAAATAACTAATAAACAACCACGAAATTAACAATAGTGTTAATGCAATACCAGTAGTTCGTTGTCCATAACCTCGATCGGCAAGTTTTCCCGCACTTGCCGCAGCTAATGCTCCCGCTACACCAACTAGACCAAATGCTCCTATTGCGCTATGAGATAGAACAATAGGCGGCGTACTAAGTGGCAACACTAGTGAAGTCCATAAAATACTGAAATCCGCAAAAATCAACATAGCTAACACAGAACGAACACGTAATGTTCTTTCTTGCCTTAACAATGTGAATGTTGATCTAATCAACTGACAATAGGTTATAGATTTCACTTCACGTTCTACATTAGGCAACACTTTAAAAAATAAACTAGCTAACAAAAGCATGATGGTTGCAGAGACAATAAATACCGAACGCCAACCCGCCAAATCTGTTAAAATACCGGCAAAAGTCCTTGCTAGCAGTATGCCAATCACTATTCCACTTGTTACAATGCCCACGATACGCCCTCGTTCTGAAGGAGAAGCAATGTTCGCCGCAAACGCCACGAGC